>CALWMT010000194.1 GCA_944382045.1 uncultured Enterocloster sp.
ATAAAAATGGGGCTGGATCCCGCGATCCGGCCCCGCTTTTTACGTTTGCCTAGAGAATAAACATCCGCGCCGTCATCACATCCTCCACAGAATCTGCGGTGTAGGACACAGTGAAGTCGTCCAGCATGGTCACACCCGGATAGTAGGAGGCCCGCAGGGCGTAGAAGTGATCCTTGTAGTTGATCTCCATGGTGAGAGGAGAGGGCACATCCATGTGGCAGGCTGCGCGGTTCAAGAGGGCGGTGCGGGCTCCCTCACGGATCTTTTCCTGGGCCAGCTCCGGGGTCAGGTTGATGGTGGCGGCGCCCATGCCCTCCTTCACAGCCACAGCGGTGATGTTGGGGTCAAAGGAGTGGACATGGCTGCACAGAGCCTTGTCGCCGCTTAAGAATACGGAGGGAACCCCCCGGGAGGCAGCTATGTAGGCGTGGATCAGGAATTCCGAGGCCAGCTTTCCGTTCAGCTTGATGTAGTTGGTCTTTCGGTTCATGGTGTGGGACAGGGGGCTTCCGCTGCTTCCCGCAGGAGAGTGGTAGCCCACGTACATAACGGCGTCAAAGGAGCTGTCCAGGCCGCAGATCATGGAATCCGGAGAGTACTTCCAGTCCAGGATCAGGCGCACATCCTTGGGAAACAGGGTAAAATCAATGTTGCGTCCGGAGTCATGGGCGTCCTTCACGTAAATTTCCGTGGCCCCGGCCTCCAGAGCGCCCTGGCAGGCCGCCACGGCCTCCAGCGTCATCTCCTTTGCCAGAGGGCCGTGCTCAATGTCCCCCAGATTGGTGGAGCTCCAAGAAGTGGAGCAGGCAACGCCTTCAAAATCAACGCTGATATAAACCTTCATGTCAAAATCCTCCTTATGTGAAAAATGGTAACAGTCTATTTCTCCTGGCCGGGCAGCCTGGACAAAAGCCGCAGGGCCAGCAGGGTCTGGATGCGCACGCCCAGCTTCAGACAGGACTCGTCAATGTCAAACTGGGCGCTGTGCAGGGGGGCGGTGATGCCCTTTTCGCGGCAGGCGCAGCCCAAATGCCAGAAAACGCCGGGAGCCTTCTCCAAAAAGAAGGAGAAGTCCTCCCCGCCCAGGCTGGGCGCTTCCTTGGGATGGAGATGCGCAGGCCCCACAACGGCGGAGGCGGTCTCCACCAGGAGATCCACCATCTCCGGGGTATTGATGAGGGCAGCGTAGCCGGGGGTTATCTCTGCCTCCCCCCTGCCGCCGTAGGCCAGGCAGGTGTGCTCGGTGATCCGGGTGATGGCGTCCCAGCAGAACTGCCGGGTGGCAGGATCCGTGGTGCGCAGGGTGCCGGTCATGTCCACCTGCCCGGCGATGATATTCCCGGCGGTTCCCCCGTGGATGGTGCCCAGGGTCAGCACTGCCTGGTTTAACGGGGAAATATTCCGGCTCACCAGAGACTGGAGGCTTTCGATCACGGCCCCGGCCATGACGATGGCGTCCGTGCCAGTGTCCGGATAAGCGCCGTGGCAGCCCTTGCCCAGAATGCGGATATGGATCTCGTCCGTGGACGCATTAAGCTTCCCGTACCGGTATTCCACCTCGCCGGCCTCCCAGGTGGGCATCACGTGGAGGCCGATGACGTAGTCCACATGGGGATTTTCCATGCAGCCCTCACGGATCATGGGCTCGGCGCCCCCCACGGTCTCCTCCGCGGGCTGAAAGAAAAATTTCATACAGCCCGACCACTCCCCGGCGTGGGCTTTTAAGATCTTAGCCACCCCCAGGGCGATGGTGATGTGGGCGTCATGGCCGCAGGCGTGCATAACGCCGGGGTTTAAGGAGCAGTAGGGCCGGCCGGGATCCTCGGTGAGAGGCAGGGCGTCGATATCCGCCCGGAGAGCCACGGTGCTGCCGGCGTCTTCGGCCCTTTCCCCGGACAGCAGGGCCACAATGCCGTTTCCGGCCACGGGGTACTGGTAGGGAATCTCCCATTTCTCCAGGTAGTCCCGGATCATCCGGGAGGTGGTCTCTTCGGCCTCTCCCAGCTCCGGATGGCGATGGAACTGCCGCCGGATGGCAATGAGCTCCGGCTCCATGGCGGCAATTTCCTCCTGCAATCGTTCTTCTAAGCTCATAGAGATGCCTCCTCTCTGTCCCCGTGGATATAGATCCGGGGCGGCCGCGCGGTGAGGCGGGCCACGATCTCATTTTTGTTGGTCCCGGCCAGCTGGCTTACCTCCTGGATATCCAGGGTGCCATCCGAGCCGTCCCCGTAGATGATGACCTCGTCGCCCACCTGGGCCTCGGGGACCTGGGTCAGATCCACCATGCACTGATCCATGCAGAGGACGCCCACAATGGGAACCCGCTTTCCCCGGATGACCACCATGCCCTTCCCGCAGCCAAGGCTTCGGGGATAGCCGTCCGCGTAGCCGAAGGGCAGCGTCCCCACCCGGGTGTCCGCCGGGGCTGTCCAGACATAGTCATAGCTCACGCCCTCCCCCTTTCTGACCTGGGAAATGTGGCTGATCCGGGTGCGGAAGGTCAGGGCCTGGCGTATGTCGAGCTTTCCCCGGTGAAAGCCCTTAAGGCCGTAGAGCAGGGCGCCGGTGCGGATCATGTCCAGCCGGTACTGGGGATCGTCCACGCCGCTGATGCTGTCCGCGATGTGGCGGAAGCGGAAGCGGCATCCCATCTGCTCCAGGGCGTCTGCCGCCTCCATAAAGGCGGAGAACTGGGCCTCATTGGAGGCGTCATCCTTTAAAGCCAGATGGGAGAAAAAGCCCTGTGCGTCAATGCCGGGGAGAGAGCAGGCCTTCCGGATCTCCTCTAAGCTTTCCGGCCCGGCGGGAAAGCCCAGGCGGTGAAAGCCCGTGTCATACTTGATGTGGATGACGGCGGCTCTTCCCTGCACCTGGGCCAGGCGGCTCAGCACCTGGGCCTGGTGCAGGCTGTCCACGGTCTGGATGATGCCGTGCTCCACCACCAGGGGAAGGAGCCGGTCCGGAGTCAGGCCCATGATAAATACCGGGTACTGGGGATAGGCCTCCTTGAGGGCGAGGGCCTCCTTGAGGTTCGCCACAGCCAGCATGGCCGCGCCGTTTTCCATCAGGGTGGGGGCCACAGCCACGGCCCCATGGCCATAGGCGTCGGCCTTCACCACGGCCGCCACAGCCACACCAGGGCCGGCCATATCCCGCACGGCCCTCATATTTCCCGCGATTCGGTCCAAATCCACCAGAATCCGGGTGTCGCTTACTATGGTGTGTTCCATAAAACACAGCCTCCTGAAAAAATATGTAACGCATTTGCATAAAAATGTAGGCACTGCCGGGATGCCCCCGGCGCTTGGCCCGTTACCATTATAGGCGGGCTGCGCACAAAAAGCAATCGGATTCTCTTGACTTTTCGCTGGTGTTGAGTATAATTTTTAGATAAGTGGTCTTTGGCAACGGCGCAGGGGGCTATACTCATTGCGGTTGCCTTTTTTAATATACTGCGACAAGCTTAAAGGTAGGTGCGGCATGGTAAAATACATAATTAAACGTCTCCTTGCGGGAGTCCTCTCCCTGTTCGTCCTGGTCACTCTCACATTTTTCCTCATGCACATGATCCCCGGCGGGCCCTTCAGCCCCTCCGAGCAGAGAAATGTGCCGGAGAAGATTCTGGAGCAGATTCAGGACAAGTACGGATTAAATGATCCGGTGCCGGTGCAGTACGCCCGGTATCTGGGAAATCTCCTTCACGGGGATATGGGAACTTCCTTTAAGAAGCAGGATACTACGGTGAATGAGCTGATTGCCAACGGATTTCCCGTATCGGCCCAGGTGGGCGCTCTGGGAATTGTGGCGGCCCTGGCGGTGGGAATTCCCCTGGGGATCATCGCGGCTATCCGGAGGGGGAAGATGGCGGACGGTGTGGCTATGGTTTTTGCCACCATCGGCGTGTCCGTGCCCAGCTTTGTAATTTGTGTGCTCATGATGTATCTGTTCTGTGAAAAGTGGAAGATTTTCCCCTCCTATGGACTGACCTCCTGGAAGCACTACGTGCTGCCGGTGTTCTGTATGGCATTTTCCCAGATCGCTTACATCACCCGCTTGATGCGCTCCAGCATGCTGGAAACCATGCGTCAGGATTACATCCGGACAGAGCGGGCCAAGGGGATGCCGGAGTATCTGGTAATCGGAAAGTACGCCCTGAAGAATTCCATTCTTCCGGTTGTGACCTATGTGGGTCCCCTGATCGCCACCCTGCTCACGGGAACCTTTATTATTGAGAAGCTGTTCAGCGTTCCGGGACTGGGGCGGTACTTTGTCTCAGCGATTACAGACAGAGACTACTCGGTCACCCTGGGACTGACGGTATTTTTGGGGGCCATGATTATTGTGTGCAATCTGGTGGTGGATATCATGTACGCGATTATTGACCCGAGAGTAAAGATTACGGAGTAGGTGAAGCCCATGGAAGAACGAATGAATTATTTGATGGAAGACCAGGTTCCGGCGGAGCTTTTGGAGGCCCTGCCGGAGTCGGAGAGAGAGCTGGAGAATATCAGCCGGCCCAGCGTTTCCTACTGGCAGAACTGCTGGATCCGCTTAAAAAAGGATAAGCTGGCCATGCTTGGGATTGTGGTGATTGTTCTCATGACCATAGCGGCCATCCTGGTCCCTCTGCTCTCCCCCTATACATACGATCAGACGGATTTTGCAAATGCTCTGCAGTGGCCCAGCGCGGCCCATCCCTTCGGCACGGATAAAATGGGCCGGGATATCTTTGTCCGGACCATGTACGGCGCCCGCATCAGCCTTACCATCGGCTTCACGGCGGCTGCCATCAATATGGTGATCGGCGTTCTCTACGGGGGAATCGCCGGCTATCTGGGCGGCATGGCCGATATGGTCATGATGCGTATCGTAGATATTCTCACGGGAATTCCCAGTATGATTTATATGATTCTCATTATGATGTTTTTGGGCAATACCATCCAGAGCATCCTCATTGCCATGTGCCTGACCTACTGGATCACCACAGCGCGGATGGTGCGTGCGCAGATTTTGACCCTGCGGGAGCAGGACTTTGCCCTGGCCGCAAAGGTGTGCGGCTTGAGCCGGTGGCAGATTTTGATGCACCATCTGATTCCCAACAGCATGGGCTCCATTATCGTGACGGTTACCTTCTTAATTCCCTCCGCCATCTTCCAGGAGGCCTTCTTAAGCTTCCTCGGCATCGGCATCCAGGTGCCTATGGCTAGCTGGGGAACCCTGGCGAATGACGCTGTGGAGTATCTGTTCTCTTATCCCTATCAGATGCTCTTCCCGGC
>CALWMT010000195.1 GCA_944382045.1 uncultured Enterocloster sp.
ATACGGTCACCACACCCGGATCCTGGCTCTTTAACATCCGGGACACCGCGCACATGGGAGAAACCGTGGTGGACATCTTATCGAGAGGCATGGGGAAATGCTTCTTAATCATATTTACAAAGGCCGGGCAGCAGGAGGTGGTCATCTTCTTTCCCTGCTTATGGGCCTCCGCCCACTCCTCCGCCTCATAGGCCGCAGTCATATCACCGCCGAGGCCTACCTCAACCATATCCGCAAAGCCGACCTGCTTTAAAGCAATCTTCCAGCTAGCCATGGTAATATCAGGACCAAACTGTCCCTCTGTAGCCGGGGCTACCATAGCTACCACCTTCTGTCCTGCGTTGATCAGCCGGATCACATCCACCATAAAGGTCTTGGAGCCAATGGCGCCGAAGGGGCAGCTGTGGATGCAGGCGCCGCACTCGATGCACTTCTTCTCGTCAATGACGCAGATGCCGTACTCATCGTAGGTGATGGCGTCTACCGGACATGCCTTCTTGCAGGGCCGCTCCAGATGGGCGATGGCATTGTAGGGGCATGCCTGCGCGCACTTGCCGCACTCCTTGCACTTGCTGGGATCAATATAGGCGTGATCCCGGCCCATAGAAATAGCGCCGAAATTACAGGAATTCTGGCAGGCCTTTCCCATGCACTTGCGGCAGTTGTCTGTCACTATGTAAGACGCGATGGGACACTCCTCACAGGCCGCATTGATTACCTGGACAACATTATTGCTGTCCATGCCCACAGGGCATTTGCCCTCGGCAAGGCGGACTCTCTGCTTGATAATCTCCCTCTCCTTATAAATACAGCAGCGCCAGGTGGCCTGGGGCCCAGGTATCATCCGGAAAGGAATCTCGTCCCTCTCCTCCTCCAGCTTTCCCTCCCAGGCGGCCTTCGCCACCTCGTAAAGAACATCATGCTTCAGCCGCAGGATGGTAGCATCATTCGTTACCATAATCGTTTCCTCCTAACTATTCATCAATCCCCTGTTTGAACTGCTACAAATCTACTATACCTTCTCCTGAAAAGCAAGTATAAAATAGAGAACATTTCTCAACTCCGGAAGGAGCCGGTTCCCGGAGAGCTCTCTCTTCGGGACGGCTCTCTTCTCGGGCGGCCTTCTGGCCGCCCGAGAAGCATCGGGGGCGTTCCCCCGATGGGGAAGGCGGGGGATGAGCGGGCGCTCAAGCGAGCTTGGCGCCCGCTCATCCCCCACCTTCCCCGCCGTCCGGAACTGGTAATCCTTAGTAGTACGTCACAACCACTTTCTTGCCTATTTCTTCTATTACACCCTTTAACTGCTCCACCAGGTTCTGGCGGATGCCGAGATCAAAGGGGAGGCCGGGGTTCTGGTAGGCGCTGTTGATGGCCTTTCCCACATACAGGTGCACCTCGGTGCAGTCCTCGATGAGGATCTTCGCCACCATGGAGGCGCCGTTGTTCTTGTCCAGCTCCTCAAAAAATGTCTCAGACACCGTCTCATTCTTCGCGTACCGGCGCAGAAGCTGCACCACACGGTTCAGGGTCAAAACACCCTCTGTCACCAGGTCAACCCCCTCCATATAGGCGATAGGGGGTATCTCCGGATCCACATAGTCCAGGGACACATCCAGCCTCTTTCCCAGCACCCGGGATACAATGGTGGCGCTGGTGCCCCCGCATACAATGGTCTTTGCAGAGGGATCCGACATGAAATCGTGTACCATCCGGGTGTCATCCTCCGGATTCTTTGCCGGGCCGGTCATCAGGTGCACCGGCTTGCTGTCGATGATCCGCATACAGGCCACAGTGGTGTCGTCTCCCGGCCGGTACTGATAGAGCTCGTCGCAGGCCTGGCTGATGGAGGCCGCCAGCCGCATGGCCGAGATAGTGACCTGGTACTGGCGCACCGCATAGTCCGCGATGTCCTCCCACAGCCACCCGAAATTCAGCAGATCCCCCACGCCCGCGTGGATGGTGCCGTCGCTCATAAGGATCAGGGCGTCCCCCTTCTGCACCTTAAAGCGGTACTCATTGATGGATTTGCCCTGGAGCACCCGGACATTCTTCGGTATCTCCATGAGCTTTCCGTCCCGGATAAAGATGCATCCCGGGTTGTCATACTCCACCAGATAGGCGTCCCCGTTGTGAAACACCTGGAGAATACTGAAGGTGGAATAGGCCACATGGCGCACCTGGCAGATGGGAAGGGTCTCGCTGATGGTGTCCACGCACTCGTCCAAGGTGGCGCCGTTTAGGAACATGGTCCCCAGAATCTTGGAGGTCAGGGTGGACAGGATATTGGCCTTAACCCCGCTTCCCATGCCGTCCGCCAAAATCATAATATTGGAATCCTCTGTCTGAAGGATCTCCACCTTATCGCCGCAGAGGATCTCCGTGTACTTATTCAGGCTCTTGTAAGCCACATCAACTGTGATCCCCATTATCTACCTCCGCCTGGCTTTTTAAGGTCCGCGCTGCTTATGTGCACGTAGCCCGCCGGCTTCCCTGAAGGCGCCGTGCTTCCCACATGGACATATCCCGTCTTTCTCTGCTCCTCCTGACTCTGTTCCGTCATCACGCCGGAGAGCGGCACCGCTCCGCTTCCCAGATGTACATTTTCAGGAGCCGGCTTTGCCTCCTCGCTCAGATAGCTCCCATCGCTCCCGTCATCCAAAAGGGACTGGCAGAGCTTGGTCAGGGTGGTCTTGGTCTCCGCCGTGGTCTCGCCGAGAAGCCCGGCAATCTCCTGGGCCACCATCATCTGCTTGTGGATAACCTTCTGAGCCAGGTCAATGGTCTCCAGATTCTTCTCATAATCTGCCCGGGCCTGCTCCTCCTCCTTCGTGATATCAATGAAGGTTGCGAGAACTGCATTTTCCTTCTCTATGTATACAATGTTCTGCAGGGTAGACAGCTTATACTCCGGATAATTCACCCGCTTGCCGTGGATGTTCTGATGGGTGGAAAATACCCATTGAAAATCCACCGGATCGATAAACTCGTAGAGATACATCTGCAGGGCCTCAGATCGGGTCTTCCCAAAATACTTCTCGCCCACATCGGAGTACTCCAAAATCCGCATGTCCTCTCCCACGATCAGCACAATATTTGGGGAGGTCTCCATCACCAGGTTGGACATAGACTCCGCCTTCTCATGCATAAAGGGGATGCACATGCTCACCTCCGCCTTGTGCTGGAACACAGCGATGGCCTTGTCCCGGCAGGTGGGATAGCCGCAGGCACCGCAGTTCAGCTCGTCCTCAGGCTTCGTCTTATTGGTCATGCGCAGGATCTCCCGGATCTGCTCCTCGGTAGGCATGGGATCCTTGGGAGAACGGTCCACAAAGCGCTTTCTGAAGGAGACGTTTTTCCAAACCGGCTCCATCTGTCTCTCATCCGCAGGCTCTCTCTCGATGGCCTCCTCCATATCCAGCTTCACCTTAAACCGGGAAATAGTCTCATCATTCACTGTGGGCCCCTTGATGCAGCCGCCGGAACAGACATTCATCTCAATAAAGCATCCCTTGATCTCTCCCCTGGCCATGCTCCTGCACAGGTCAATGCAGTTGGAGATCCCGTGGACATAGAACTTCCGGTAGCCGTCCTTTTGGGCCTCCGTGGCCAGGACGGAATTCACCACCCCGTTGGTCACCGGGTAAAGCCGGTTTACCTTGGGATCAAAGCGGGTAAAGGGCATGTCCTCGCAGTCCTCGATGACGATGTCCTTCTCCTCCAGCCAGCGGTTAATATCGTTGAAATTCAGCACCGCGTCGATAACGCCCGGATGGCGCATATCCACGGACTCCTTCTTCTTGGCGATGCAGGGCCCCAGAAATACCACCTTGACATCCTTGCCCAGCTCCTCCTTGAGAATCTTGCCATGGGCTATCATGGGGGACACCACCGGCGCCAGGTAGGGCACAAGCTCCGGGTAGTAGATCTCCACCAGGTCATTGGCGCTGGGGCAGCAGGTGGTGATAATATTTTCCATCTTGTGCTCTGCCAGGAGCTTGGCGTACTCTGCGGTCACAAAGGCCGCTCCCTCCGAGGTCTCCCGCACATCCTCAAAGCCCAGGCGGATGAGGGCACTCCTCACCTGCCCGATGGTCTTATACTTGAGAAGCCCCATATAGGAGGGGGCGATAGAGACCACCACGCGCTCTCCGTCAGCGATAAATCCCTTCACGATGTCCAGATCGCTCTTCAAGGTCTTGGCGGACTGAGGGCAGATCTGCAGGCAGTGGCCGCACAGAATGCACTTATCTGGCATGATCATCGCGCGCTCATCCTTAACCTGAATGGCCTTTACCTCACAATAGCGCACGCACTTATAGCAGTGCTTGCACTTGGTCGCTTTGAAATCAATGATCTCTATGCTCATACTCAAAGTCTCCCCTTAATTTCGTTCTCGAAAAACGCCTCCGTGTCCTCAGGTTTTAAAGAATACAGCTCGCCATCCACTGTCACACAGACACCGTGATCGCAGTTGCCGGAGCAGAAGGCGCCGTTCAAATCCACCTTGTCCGCTAATCCGTTCTCAGCAACCAGCCTCTGGAGCTTCTCGATAATCTGCCTGGATCCCTTCAGATGGCAGGCACTTCCAATACAAATTGTTACTCTCATCCCATTTTCCTCCGCATTCTTGGTTTCTCCATAACCGCTCAGGGCAAGGGCTTTTCTGCCGTACCAGCCCTGTAAGCTCGCTACCATTATCTCATATTGTCAACTTTATATCAATAATATTTCTCAAAATTTATTACTACTCAGCCGTGCGCGGAAACAAGCCCCTGGAGGCGCTCCAAGCTTGCTTGAGAGCGTCTCCAGGGGCTTGTTTCCGCATAGGGATGACAATCCCGGCTTCTTGACCGCACTTACGTGCGGTCAAGAAGATGCACGGCTGAGCAATAACCAAAATTTTCTCTGGAAATAAAGGCCTTTCTATGCTATAGTTAGGGGGTATTAGAGAGGAGAGACGTATTATGAAAAAACATATTTCCCTGCTGGCGGCCGCCTTTTTGGGGGCAGCTGCCATTTTAGCCGGCTGCAGCGGCCAGGCCTCTGAGACAGAAAGCACCCAGGCCCAGACCGAGACAGCCGCACAGACAGAGGCCTCTGCAGAGGCTTCAGAAGCGGCACAGGATACCCAGGCAGAGGAGAACGCCCAGCCCTCCGCGGAGGCTGCCGGGACAGACCAGGCCCAGGGCATCCGCATCGGCTCCCTAAATGGCCCCACCTCTATGGGACTTGCAAGGCTGATGGATCAGTCCGCCAAGGGCGAG
>CALWMT010000196.1 GCA_944382045.1 uncultured Enterocloster sp.
AGCTTGAACTCATAGCTGCCGTGCGCCTGTCCGTCTCCGTAGAGAATCTTGGAGCGGCTGTAGGTGTGGTCGTGTCCCTGGAGAACCACATCGATATCGTAGCGGTCAAATACCGGGGTCAGCTGGGTTCTCAGGATCATGCCGTCGGTGTCGGAGTGGTCAAGGCCGGAGCCGTAGATATCCTGATGGATGGTCACCACGCGCCACTGTACATCGGGGTGCTGCTCCACCGCCTGCTTGATAGCCAGCTCGTGCTCTGCCACATTGTAGTTGTTGGTGTTGAGCACGATGAAAAGGCCGGAGCCATATGTATAGTAGTAGTCGCCTCCCGCCTGGGTCATGCCGAGGCCTGTGGGGTTGGGATTGTTGAAATGGTAGGAGTAATCCGGATTCAGGGAATCGTGGTTGCCGATGGTGGTGGCCACAGGCAGGCTCTTTAAGGCGCTGGCGGAGAGATAGCCCGCGTACTCCTCCTCCTTGGGATCGCCGGTCTTATTTACCTGATCGCCTGCGGAGATGGCAAAATTGATGCTCGGATTCTCTGCCACCGCAATATCCAGGGTGCGGTCCCAGGCAAAGCTGTCATTGCGGGCCGCTGTATTTGCTGCGCCGTCCGCGTCAGAAAGCATTCCCTCCCCCTGGGGCTGTCCCTTGGAGGCACCGATCTGGGGATCGCCAAAATACAGGATCTTTACGTTGTCAAAGCTTCCTGTGCGGTATTTTTCTGCGGGCGCAGCCACCCCATTTTTACATACCGCATAATAGTAGGTGGTATTTTCCTCAAGACCGGTCACCGTAACATAGTTATAATAATAGGTCCTTCCGCCGGTCAGGCTGGGATCCACAGGGCCGGAAAACCCGTTGAAAATCTGCATGTTCTGGCCGTCTGTGCCAAAATACACCATGGGAGTGGGGTTCGTCCCCTCGCTGTACCAGGCAAGATTCAGCTCTGTCTCGGCACATCCCGGCGTCAGGGATACCTGGGTGTAATCCGCTGCCATCGCGTCCCAGTTCTCCACCCAATCGCCCCAGGCCTGTCCGCCGGTCACGCTGGAATCATTGTAGTGAGTGGTTGCCGCCCAGGCCTGTGTAGCGCCCAGTGCCAGAACCCCTGCCAGAACGCAGGAAATGACTTTCTTCTTTCTCATAGCTGTCCCTCTTTCTTAAAAGAATTAGATTTCACCGCGGCCACGCCGCTGTTACTTTCAGTATAGAGAGACAATGTAAAATCTTCCATCGGGGTTTTGTATGGTTTGTGTCAAGTTTTTTCTAGTACTCCACCCCTTCCCGCGCCCCAATCCCCTTCTCGTAGGGGTGCCGCACCGCCTCCATCCGGGTCACGTAGTCCCCTCTGGCGAGCAGTGCCTCAGAAGGGTTCCTCCCTGTGAGCACAACCTCCAGCTCCTCCGGCCTTTCATCCAACAGCTCTAAGAGCCGCTTTTCGGATATCATTCCCTGGCTGCAGGCCCCAAGGGCCTCGTCCAGTATAAGCAGATCCGCGCCCCGCCGGAGGACAGCCGGCTGGTCCGTATCTGCACCGGATAAGGCCATCTGGCCGGCCGCCTCCAGGCTTTCCTTCCCGCAGGCCTCCTTCGGACAGGCCAGCCTCCAGGCCTCCTCCAAAAGCCCTCCATAATATGCGGCTGCCTCCGCCCTCTCCTCCGGCGTCATGTTCCAGGTAAAGCCAAAGGACCGCCGGCAGGGAATCAAGGTGACGCCCCCCAGCCGGGAAAGGGGCCCTATCTCCCCGGAATCATCATTTTTGAGAAACCGGGCGATAACCACCCGCTTCCCGCGGCCCGCGGCCCGAAGGGCCAGCCCCAGGGCCGCCGTGGTCTTTCCCTTCCCGTCCCCGCAGTATATATGAATCAATCCCCGCATCTCATCGCCTCCTGTGCAAATCGGGATATGGTCTGCTTCTTGTGGCAGCGCTCCCGGACATAGAAAATGTGGAGCCGCTCCTTGGCCCTTGTCATGGCCACATAGAACATCCGCCTCTCCTCCTCCAGCTCCGGATCCAGCACTGCCTTGTGGTGGGGCGTGATTCCCTCGTTGGCGTCCAGTATGTACACCACCTGAAATTCCAGCCCCTTGCTGCTGTGCATGGTCATCAGGTTCACCCCATCCGCCTGTTCCTCTTCCTTCTGCCTCTGCTTTGCCAGCTGTTCCCTGTAGGCATCCATATGGGCGGTCCAGGCCTCAAAATCCGCGAAATCCGCCGCGCTCTCCTGGAGGCTGTCCAGCACCTGGAACAGATCCTCCTCCTGGATCTTCCGCTCCCTGGCGTACTCCTTCAGAAAATCATCGTAGCCCACCGCCTTGCGGATGTAGTTCACCGCCCCGGCCGGAGCCATATTTTTCAGCACCCGCAGATCGTACTCCAGCTGTTCGATCCGATCCAGCATCCAGGCCTTGTCCTGGTAAAATGCCTTCACCCGCTCCCAGTCCACCTGCTCGCTCTCAAGGGCCTCCCGGCTGATGTAGCGCACCGGACGGTTGACAATGGTGAGAAGATTCCTCCGGGATCGGTCCCCTCTGGCCGCCCGGATGTAGGCCAGGATATTTTTGGATATCCAGTGGTCGTAGAGGTTGGGCAGGCTGTCCCGCATCCGGAAGGGGATGTTGTACTCCATGAGCTTGGAAATGAGGAGCCTGGGCCCCGCGTTGGTCCGGTAGATCACCGCCATGTCCCGGTAGGGAATGCCCATGGAGGCGTAGTCCGCCAGCTCCCTCGCAATGGTGAGATTCTCCTCCCCCTGATCCTTAAATACCCGCAGATCCACCTCCCGGCCCGCTCCCCTGGCCGCCCGTATCTCCTTTGAAAACCGGGTCTTATTGTGGACAATGAGCCGGCCCGCCGCATCCACAATGGGCTTTCTCGACCGGTAATTGGTCCCCAGAAGAATCCGCTCTGCTCCGGGATAATCCTTCTCAAAGCCCAGCATCAGCTCTGGCTTTGCTCCCCGGAACCGGTAGATGGACTGGTCATCGTCCCCCACGATAAAGAGGTTGTTCTCCGGCAGGGCCAGCATTTTCACAATCTCATACTCAAGGCGGTTGATGTCCTGAAACTCCTCCATCAGGCTGTACTTATCTTTTTCCTGCCAGTCACCCAAAATATCCTTCCTCTGGGAAAAAAGCTCCCAGCACATGGAGAGCATATCGTCAAAATCCAGCAGGTGCCGCCTGCGCAGCTCATTCTCATAGCCCTCATACAGCCTGCGGAAAATCTCCTGGGAGCAGCTCTTGGGATAATAGTGCTCCGGGCGCATTCCCTCCCCCTTCACCGCGCTGATCTCGCTTAAAATGGATCGGACAAGCTCGGCCTCGTCCTCAGCCTCCAGCTCGGTTTTCTCCAGCATTTCCCGGATAAACAGGGTGCGCTGCTCCTCCCGCACAATGTCAGAGGCCTGATAGCGGTAGGCCAGCTTCAAAATAAGAAAAAAGACGGAGTGGAAGGTGCCGAACGACACCCTCCCGCCGCCTTCGGGAACCATCCGCTCATACCGCTCCCGCATCTCCCGGGCCGCCGCCCGGGTGAAGGTGATCACAAGAATGGAGGAGGGGTTCACCCCCGCCTTCTCGGTCAGATAGCGGATCCGGTTGGTGATAACCGTGGTCTTTCCGGAGCCAGGCCCTGCCAGAACCAGGGCCGGCCCCTCCTTATGCCGAATGGCACGCTTTTGTCCCTCGTCAAATGCCATAGGACCCCCGAAGCTTCTCTATCCCTTTGCGGATCCGCGCCAGGGATTCTTCCTTTCCCAGAACCTCCATGATCTCCGTGGCGCCTGCCGGCGTCATCTGCTTTCCGGACACTGCGGTGCGGATGGGCCACATCACAAAGCCCGTCTTCACCCCTGTCTCGCTCACATACTGGGACAGGCGCGCATAGAGGGCATCGTTGGAAAAATCCTCCTGGGCCTCCAAAATGGGCAGTACATCCTCCAGAACCTTTAAGGATTTCTCCCCATCCGTCTTCATCTTCTTGTGGGTGTACATGGCCACGTCATAGTCCGGGAGCTCCTCAAAGAAATCGATGTGCCCCGCAATATCCGGGAACACCTCGATGCGGGTCTTCACCATAGCCGCAATCTTCTTAAGGTCCAGATCCTTCTTGATCACCGCCCGGATATAGGGCTCTGCCTTGGCATAGAAGGCGTCAAAGTCCATGGCCTTCATATACTCCCCGTTCATCCAGCGCAGCTTTGTCATATCAAACACAGCCGGGGACTTGCTCATCCGGCGGTAGTCAAACTCCTTTACCATCTCCTCCAGGGAGAAAATCTCCCGGTTGCCCTCCGGCGACCAGCCCAGAAGGGCCACATAGTTCACCACCGCAGGGGCCAGAAATCCCTGGTCAATCAGATCCTCAAAGGAGGAATGGCCGCTCCTCTTGCTGAGCTTATGATGTTCCTCGTCAGTGATCAGAGGGCAGTGCACGTATACCGGCACCTCCCAGCCAAAGGCCTCGTAGAGCCGGTTGTACTTGGGGGAGGAGGACAGGTATTCATTTCCCCGGACCACATGGGTAATGCCCATGAGATGGTCGTCCACCACATTGGCGAAATTGTAGGTGGGGTAGCCGTCGGACTTGATGAGCACCATATCGTCCAGCTCCGAATTGTCCACGGAAATATCCCCGTAAATCTCATCGTGGAAGGTGGTTGTCCCCGTGGTGGGATTGTTCTGCCGGATGACAAAGGGCTTGCCCGCCGCCAGGTTGGCCTCCACCTCCTCCTTGGACAAATGCAGGCAGTGCTTGTCGTAGGTCATGATCTCCTCGCCGTTCACTGTCTTTTTCAGGGATTCCAGACGCTCCTGGGTGCAGAAGCAGTAGTAGGCCTCCCCCTTCTCCACCAGCTTCTTGGCATACTCCATGTAGATGCCGGAGGCCTGGCGCTCGCTCTGGACGTAGGGACCGCAGCCCCCATCCTTATCCGGGCCCTCGTCGTGGATCAGCCCTGTGTCCTCCAGAGTCTTGTAGATGATCTCCACAGCCCCCTCCACGTACCTCTCCTGGTCCGTGTCCTCAATCCGAAGGAGGAAATCCCCGCCCTCGTGCTTGGCAATCAGATAGGCGTAAAGCGCCGTCCGCAAATTTCCCACATGCATCCGGCCCGTGGGGCTGGGCGCGTATCTCGTTCTCACTCTGCTCATAATTGTATGATTCTCCTGAAAATATATTTTTGCGT
>CALWMT010000197.1 GCA_944382045.1 uncultured Enterocloster sp.
GCAATCTCCGCCAGGTCCTCCCAGGTCCAATCTTTAGAAATCTCCTGAAGATCAATGCCCGCCGCGTCAAAGAGGTCCTTATTGTAGGCGATAGCCGTGCACTCCACCGTAATCGGGATGGCCATCTGCTTTCCATTGAACTGGTAGGTCTCCTTAAGCGTGGGGTCGATGGTGTCCAGATACTCGGTCAGCGCCTCAGAGCCCGCGATGATGTCGGTCAAATCCATGGCCTGGTTGGACGCCGCGTACATCTCAAAGGACGGACGGGTCATCTGGTAGATGTCCGGGCCAGTTCCGCCTGCGATGGCCACCGGCAGCTTGGTCCAGTAGTCATTGTTGGCTGTGTACTGGATGTTCACCTTCAGGTTGGGGTTGTTGGTCTGGGCGTACTCAATCTGCTGGGTGAAGGCGTCCGTGGCCTCCGTGCTCCAGGTCCACCAGGTCACTTCCCCGCCGGCCTGGCTGCTGTCTCCCGCCTGGGCACTGTCCCCTGCCGCCGCGCTGTCCCCGCCGGCTGCCTGGGTCTGGCCGCCGGAAGCGTTCCCGGAAGCCGTCTCAGAGGTTCCGCCGGAGCATCCCGCCAGAAGGCTTGCCGCCATAGCGCCGCAGAGCATCATGGTAACCACTCGTTTTTTCATTGTACATCTCCTCCTTATATTTTTGTAACCGTTTGAGCCGGTCACTTTTTTACTTGATGTTTACTCACACTTTGCAGTGATTTTACATGGATTTTATGTGTTTTTTACATTTGAACGGCAGGCCCGCCTTATGTCCTCATAACAAACGCATGATTATTTTCCATGTATATTTTAAAATCTGTTCAAGTTACATAATAGATGTTATCATTTGCCCTTCTGTTCTTCTCCCGCTTTATGTTGCACATTTTTTAATTTATGTTGTATTTTGAGCCGTTTTGCGCTATACTGGGCACAAAACCAGGCCTAGAAAGAGAGGAGGCATTCCATGGCAGAAAAGAAGGGACGCTCCATTATTTATGAAAATCTTGCCCGCCGCAAGGACTCCCTGAACACGAAATTCAACAACTTCACCCTCAATCCCCCCACCACATCCAGCATGACCGTGTACCAGAGCGGCCACAAATCCAACTGCGAGCCTGGCTGGCACACCCGGATACGCACCTATGACCACTACATCATCCACTACGTGCTGGACGGGAGGGGGACCTACTATGCCCCCGCAGGGACCTACCCGGTGAAGAAGGGGGACCTGTTCCTCATCCGCCCGGACGAGAGCATCCACTACCAGGCGGACTGGAGCACGCCCTGGACCTACTACTGGGTGGGCTTCAACGGAGGCGAGGCGCCGAACATTGTGGGCCTGTGCGGCTTTTCCGATACCTGCCTGCTGCGCTCCTACACCCTGGACGATGCCCTCACAGAGACCATGCGCAGGCTGGCCTACCCTGAATCCCAGGGAATCGCCAGGGAATACGAGCTCCTAAGCGGTCTGTACCAGGTCTTCTCCCTCCTCATGCGCACCCATGTCCAGCGCTCTGTGTCCAAGACGGAGCAATACCTGAACCGGGCCATCGAGTTCATCCAGCAGAAGTATTCCGACAGCGACCTCAGGGTCAGCGATATCGCCGGGTATGTGGGCATTGACCGCACCTATCTGTACCGCCTCTTTTATGACACCTTCCAGCTGTCTGTCCAGGACTTCGTGCTGGACTTCCGCCTGAGCAAGGCCAAGAGCCTGCTGAAGTATTCCGACAGCTCCGTGGGCGTCATCGCTGACAGCTGCGGCTTTGAAAATCAGTCCTATTTTTCTACGATATTTAAGAAAAGCTTTCACCGGACTCCCCTCCAGTACCGGAAGGAGCACCAGCGCTCAGATTCCTCGGTTCTGCACAAAGCGTGACAGCTCCCCCTTGTCCAGGAAGCGCTCGATGGTGTCCGCCATAATCATCTGGGAGCGGTATCCGGCCTCGGCGCTCTCCGCCCCCATGTGGGAGGTGACGAACACCTGGTCCATCTTCAGCAGGGGATTGTCCGGCGCCGGCGGCTCCTCCCGGAGCACATCCAGGCCAGCCGCAGCCACGGTGCCGTCCCGCAGGGCCTCTGCCAGGTCCTCCTCGTTTATCACACCGCCCCGGCAGGTATTTATCAGGTACACGCCCTTCTTCATCTGCCGGAAGCACTCCCGGTTGATGCTGCCCGCCGTCTCCTTTGTGCAGGGGATGTGCAGGCTGATGATATCGCTGGCCGCAAAGAGCATCTCCCTTGACTGCACCATGCACACATTTTCCGGCGCCTGCTCCTGGGACACATAGGGGTCATAGGCCAGAATCTCCACCTGGAAGCCGGAGAGCATGCGGGCCAGATGGCGGGCGATGTTCCCGCAGCCCAGAAGGCCGATGATTTTCCCGTCCAGCTCTGTGCCCGTGATGGTGGAGGGCCAGACCCCCGCCTTCACACCGCTCACGCAGGGGGTAAATTTTCTCCCCGCATTCAGAATGTGAAGCAGGGCTGTCTCGGCTACCGCTGCGGAGTTTGCCCCCACCACGTTGGCCACATAGATGCCCAGGCGGGAAGCCTCCTCTACGTCGATGTTGTCCAGGCCCATGCCATATTTCTGTATCAGCCGCACCCTTCCCTTCACCGCCGCAAGCTGGGCGGCATCCCATTTTTCGAGAATGCTGATAACCACGTCTGCCTCCAGGGCCTGGCGCTTGACCTCCTGGGGGTCATTTCCGGGAATGGCCCGGGCAATCAGCCGGTATTTCTCCCCCAGGCGCTCCGCAAGGCAGGTCAAATCTATCTTTTCCGGGTCCAAATTTATCCAGATAACCGGCTTCATGCCAATGCCTCCTCCCTGGCCCTGCGAATCATGGCTGCCGCCTCCTGCACAATGGGCCCGTCGCTCTCTGTAAGCTCCGGAAGGGGCGGACGGACACCGCCGATATCCAGGTCTTCATTGATGCGCAGAATCTCCTTGATAACCGCGTACAGATTCCCATGGCACTCACACATTTTATAAATGATGCTGTCCGCCATGTACTGGAGCCTCCGGGCCTCTGCAAGCTTCCCCTCATTCACCAGGGCATCCATCTTGAGGAAGAGCTCGGGCATCACGCCGTAGGTGCCCCCGATTCCCGCCTGGGCTCCCATGGCCCGGCCGCTGATGAACTGCTCGTCCGGTCCATTGAAAATCACGCAGTCCTCCCCGCCCTCTGCCTTCAGCATCTGGATGTCCTGCACAGGCATGGAGGAATTTTTCACCCCGATAACCCTGGGATTCTTCCGCATCTCCCGGAATAAAGGAAGGGTCAGAGCCACCCCCGCCAGCTGGGGAATGTTGTAGATGACAAAATCTGTGTTGGGCGCCGCGGCGCTGATGTCGTTCCAGTACCGGGCAATGGCGTACTCCGGCAGATGGAAGTAGATGGGCGGGATAGCCGCGACTGCGTCCACGCGGAGGCTCTCCGCGTGCCGGGCCAGCGCTTCGCTGTCCCTCGTGTTATTGCAGGCCACATGGGCAATCACCGTGAGCCTTCCCTCTGCGGCCTCCATTACATTTTCCAGCACGGTCTTCCGGTCCTCCACGCTCTGGTAGATGCACTCCCCGGAGGAGCCATTCACATAGACCCCCTTCACCCCCTTGCGGATGAAATACCGGGTCAGCTCCCGCACCCGCTTGGGGCTTATCTCCCCCGCCTCGTCATAGCAGGCGTAAAATGCGGGAAATACGCCCCTGTATTTTTCTAAATCTCTCATAAAACAGACACCTCCTTCTCCTCTTCCATGGCACTTACAAAGGCCCGGGTAATCACCTGGGGGCGGGTAATCATGGACCCCACCACCACGCTGAACGCTCCAAGCTCGATGACCCGGCGGGCCTTCTCCGGCGTATTGATGTTTCCCTCCGCGATCACCGGATGCGCTGCCTTTGCCAGAATCCGCCGCAGGAGGGCAAAATCATCCTCCTCTATCCGCACCCCCCGGCTCTGTCTGGTATAGCCCGTCAGGGTAGTCCCGATAAAGTCAAATCCCAGCGCGTCCGCGTGAAGGGCCTCCGCCTCGGTGGAGCAGTCCGCCATCAGAAGCTGCCCCGGATATTTTCTGCGCACCTCCCGGTAGAACCCGTCGATGGTTACGCCTCCGGGCCGCACATCCTCCGTGGCGTCCATGGCGATAATCTCCGGCTTCACCTCCATCAGGCGGTCCACCTCCTCCATGGTGGGCGTTATGTAGACGCTGCACCCGGCAATCTCCCGCTTGATGATGCCAATGATTGGCAGGTCCACCACCCTCCGTATCTGGGCAATGTCCTCCACAGAGTTGGCCCGGATGCCTCCGGCTCCCCCTTCCTTTGCCGCCAGGGCCATCCGCCCCATGATAAAGGAGGAGTGCAGGGGCTCCTCGGGCAGAGCCTGGCAGGAGACAATCAGCCTGCCCTTTAACTGCCGGACCTTTTCGTCCATTCTCTCATTCATCATTCATCCCTCCCTCTTCCCGCCGCTCAATGCGTCCAGGGTGTACTCGTGCAGCCGCTCCCGCCTCCTGCGGTCCGCCTGCAGGAGGCGGCTGTAGAGAATATCTATCATCACCAGGATAGGGAACTGGGGAGAAATGGCCTTCCCATTCTCCAGATGCTCCCTGGCCGCCAGCAGCAGGACCTCGTCGCAGAATGCGCGGACGCCCTTCTCCCTGGACGATGTCATAAGCACGGTGAATGCCCCGCTCTGCTTGGCCGCCTTTAAGGAGCGGAGCACCTCCTCAGTCCTCCCGCTGACGCTGATTCCCACCGCCAGGCAGTCCCCGTCCAGCAGGACGGAATTCATCTTCATAATGTGGATGTCCGTGATGGCCTCCACGTGGACGCCCAGGCGCATGAACCGCAGCTTCATCTCCATGCCGGCCAGCCCCGAGCTTCCGCAGCCGTAGATGTACATCCGCTTTCCCCTGGCAATCTCCTCCACAATCCGCCCCACCTGGCCCTCATCCAGCAGGGCATAGGTCTTGTTTAACAGGTCCTGATAGCAGTTTAGAACCTGCTTTGCCAGGCCGCTGGCGGAGGGCCTGGCCTGGGCCATGTTCTGCTCATACTGGAAAATGAATTCCCGGTATCCCTTAAATCCGCATTTTTTCGCAAACCGGGACAGTGTTGCCTCCGAGACGTATAGGAGCCCCGCGATATGCTTTGCGGAAAAATCCATCCGCTCCGTATT
>CALWMT010000198.1 GCA_944382045.1 uncultured Enterocloster sp.
AATTACCTTAATGATGAAGAATTAAAAATATTGAATAATATTGTATCGGGATATTTTGATTTTGCGGAAATTCAGGCCATGCGACATCATCCTATGTATATGGCAGATTATGTGGAGCATCTTGATAATGTTTTAAAGACTACAGGTGAAAAGGTATTGCAGGGGGCTGGAACAATCAGCCATGCGCAGGCAATTGAGAAGGCGACAAAGGAGTATAGGAAATACCAGGCACAGAATTTGTCGCCAGTTGAAGAGGAATATTTGGAAAGCATTAAAAATATTCAAAGCATAGCGAAGAAAAAAGGAGATAGTTGATAGAAAAATGTTTTCTAAGCGAAAAGGGGTAAATTAAAGGTAGTGGTTTCTTTAGATGCTAGTGTAAATATGAGTTTGGACAATGATAATCATATCGAGACGGTTGTTTTGCTTTCCAAGGGAGAAATTGACTCGAAGAAAGTGAGGGTGGAGTTCTCTCTGGAAGATATGGATATGTCCGGTTTCCAGAAGGGCGCAACGTATGAGCAGATCAAGGCGTATGTGCTGATGCATACCAGTTTGAAGGTATCTTCCCTGTATATCTCACAGATAAAGCGCAAGTGCGGGCTGGATGTGGGGCAGAATTATAACCTGTCAAAAAAGGAAGGAATTAGTCAAAGAAAATGATTATGAAGTCAACGAGGATCCCGGAAAGCCTGTATTTCCAGGATCCTTCTTGACTAAATCCGAATTTTGAAATTTGATTTTAATCCTGCCTACCCCCGATACCGGTTGAAGCAGCAGTATATCTCCTGCACCCTGGGCATGGCCAGCCCCATGGCTGCGTAGGAGGAATCGCTGATGGCCGGAAGGCCGCCGCCGGCGGTCATCTCCTTCACCACCATGGACACAGCCTCAGTCAGGCTGTACCGCTCGAAATACTGCTTCTCCACGCAGAAGCGAAGCATCTGGGACAGGGCGTTCGTCTGCTCCGAGTCAATGAGCTGCTCCACAAAGCGGAGGTCCACGGTCTCCTTTCCCACCTGGAGGGAGTCCTTGCCGAAGGTCTTCGTCTTGATCCGGTCATCCCTGCGTCCGCCCCGGCCTGCGTCCGCGCTGCGCCCGCCTTCTGCATCCCGGCCTGCGCCGCCGCGTCCGCCAAAGCTGCGCCCGTCAAGGCTCTGGCCTCTGGCCTCAAGGCTCTGGCCTCTGGCCTCAAAGCCGCGTCCGCCCGCGCTCTGCGCCGCCGTCCGGCCTGTCCGCCCGGAGGAAAGCTTCCGCCCGGCCGCAGGAAGCGTAAAATTCGGTGCCCGCCCAATGGGCTCCGCCCCGTAGCTCTCGCAGAATGCCTTGGTGGAGGCGGTGATGTCCCTTGGCACATAGCAGTCCATCTGGATGATAGTGTCCGCGATGTAGAAGTAGGCCCCGGAGCTGCCCGCCACCATGATGGTGGAGATCCCGGCTTTCTCATACAGATCCCTGGCCCGCTCAATAAAGGGGGTGATGGGCTCCTGGCTCCGGCTTATGATCTTCTGCATCAGGTCGTCCCGGACCATAAAGTTGGTGGCGGAGGTGTCCTCGTCGATCAGGAACACCCTGCTGCCGCTCTCAATGCCCTCCACCACAGCCGCAGCCTGGGAGGTGCTGCCGCTGGCGTCCTCCGTGGAGAAGCGCTTCGTATCCTTCTTGTTGGGCAGGTCATTGATGAACATGGAAATATCCACATTGCGCACGCTGCGTCCGTCCTCGGCCCGCAGCTTCATGGCCGTGGCGTCCGTGATCACGTACTCCCTGCCGTCCCCTGCGATGTGGTCATAGACGCCGGTCTCCAGGGCTTTTAACAGGGTGGACTTGCCGTGGTAGCCGCCGCCCACAATCAGGGTGATGCCCTGGCGGATGCCCATGCCCGTGAGCGTGCCCTTGTGGGGCAGGTTAAGGGTTACCTGGAGGGAGGCCGGGGATGTGAAGGCCACGCCGCCCTTCATGGGCCGGCTGGAGACGCCGCTCTCCCTGGGAAGAATGGAGCCGTCCGCCACAAAGGATACCAGCCCCAGGCGCTTTAACTCCTGGCGGATGAAATACTGATCCTCCGCCAGATCAGCCACGGCCTGAACCTCACTGGCGGGGCGGTTCTTGAAGAAAAATACCTGGCGGGCGCACCGGGGCAGAAAATCAAAGAGAATTTTGATCAGCTCCCCGGAGTTGATGGTCCGGCCATTTGCCGGGAAGCCCACCTCGAACCGGGCGATGATCCCCTTCTGGGTGATCTGGCAGGCGGTCCGGGTCAGGATCTCCGGTCCTGGATGGCTGATCGCGATGAGGCCGCTCTTTCCCGAGCCCTTGGCCTTAAAATTGAACCGGGCAATCTCCTGGTGGAACTGGCGCACCAGGTAATCCTCCAGGGCCCGCTTCTTATAGACCTTGTCAAAGAGAGCCGCAGGATAGCCGGCCCGGGCATGGGGCACAAGAATGCTGAGTTTGGAGGGAGAGGCAAAGGGATCCCCCTGCACGTGGTCGATGGACAGAGTATAATCAGAAAAATCATAGGACCCCTGGGCCGACTTGTAGGCCGGGTAGCTTCTTCTGTCAATGGATTCTAAAAGACGCCGCAAATCTTCCGAGGATTTCATAATACACATTTCACCTTTCAAAATATAATTCCAACGGTTCAGAAGGCCGGCAGGAAGCTGCCCGCCCCCCTGAACGACTGCTTTCCGCAGCCATTCTCCACCATTTTAATCCACTTTTAAAAAATTTGCAATTGGCGGTTTCGCCATCCTGTGTTATGATTAAAGGCGACAGAGCATTGCGCTCCGCATAGTGACAGAAACGGAGGAGACACATGGAGATCCGGGAAATTAGAGAAAAGCTTGACCAGGCCGAGAAAAGATTGGTGGGCTTGGGCGGAGAGTGGCAGATGCGGCCGCCGGCAGGGAGCAGCCTGCGCCGGTGCCGCCTGTCGGATCCGGAGCAGAGCCAGCTAAAAGCTGCCTACGAAAGCCTGGCCCGCCTCCTTTCCGGCCGGGATTACTATATCGCGGCCACAGCTGTGGACGGAGCGGTTCGGGAGGCAGGCTTTGACGAGAGCCGCATCACCGCCCCCTGCGGGAATGTCCACTGGCGCCAGTGCTCCAAGGCCTGCACCAAGGACATCTGGGAGGAGGGGGAGGTGCCGGAGGACATCTGTCCCCATTGCGGTGCTCCCCTGACGGGCAACACCATAGAGGCGGAGAATTATATAGAGGAGGGCTATCTCCCCTCCTGGGAGGCCTATAAGAGGTGGCAGGCCGCCGCTTTAAACCACAGGCTTCTGATTTTGGAGCTGGGGGAGGGCTTTGACATGCCGGCGGTACTGCGCTGGCCCTTTGAGAAGAACGCATATTTCAACAAGAAGGCCTTTCTCTGCCGGGTAAATGAGCGGTTTTACCAGATTCCCAAAGAGATCGGGGAGCGGGGAGCCGGGATAGCCATGGATTCACGGGAATTTGTTCGTGAGCTGGAAGCGGCGGGAGGGCAGGCGTAAGCGAACGCAGTGATTTCACAAAAGGATAGGAGAACATATGACAGCGATTATTGATTACGACGCGGGCAATCTGGGCAGCGTGGAGAAGGCCCTGCATTACCTGGGAGACAACCCGGTTATAACCAGGGACCGGGAGGAGATATTAAAAGCGGATCGGGTGATACTGCCCGGCGTGGGCGCCTTCGGCGACGCCATGCGCCTGCTGAACCAGTACGGCCTTCCGGACACCATCCGCCAGGCGGTCTCCCAGGGCACTCCGTTTCTCGGCATCTGCCTGGGCCAGCAGCTTTTGTTTGAGGAGAGCGCGGAGAGTCCCGGGGTAAAGGGGCTTTCCATTCTTCCGGGAAGGATTCTGCGGATTCCGGCAGCGCCGGGCCTTAAGATCCCCCATATGGGCTGGAACTCCCTGGACATTGCGCCGGGGGCCAGGCTGTTTCAGGGAATTCCCCAGGGCGCCTACGTGTATTTCGTCCACTCCTACTATCTGGAGGCGGAGGACGAGGCCGTGGTGGCAGCCCGCACGGAGTACGGTGTGTCCATCCACGCCGCGGTGGAGCGGGGAAATGTATTTGCCTGCCAGTTCCACCCGGAGAAGAGCGGCAGCACTGGGCTGGCGATATTGAAAAATTTTCTTAGCATACGATAGGAGAGGGCTATGCTTACAAAGCGGATCATCCCATGCCTGGACGTAAACGACGGGCGTGTGGTAAAAGGAGTAAATTTTGTAAATCTGCGGGACGCCGGGGATCCGGTGGAGATCGCGGCGGCCTACGACAAGGCCGGGGCAGATGAGCTTGTATTTCTGGACATCACAGCCTCCTCGGACCACAGAAGGACGGTGGTGGACATGGTGCGCCAGGTGGCCCAGACCGTGTTCATTCCCTTTACCGTGGGCGGCGGCATACGGACTGTGGAGGACTTTAAGCTTCTTCTGCGGGCCGGGGCGGACAAGATATCCGTCAACTCCGCAGCCATTGACAATCCCGGCCTCATTGCGGAGGCTGCGGAAAAATTCGGCAGCCAGTGCGTGGTGGCAGCCATCGACGCCAAGCGCCGGCCGGACGGATCCGGCTGGAACATTTTTAAGCACGGCGGACGCCTGGATACAGGGATTGACGCCCTGGAGTGGGCAGAGCGGGTGGATTGTCTGGGCGCGGGGGAGATTCTGCTAACCAGCAGGGACTGCGACGGAACCAAGGCGGGCTATGACAATGCGCTCACTGCGGCGGTGGCGGAGCGGGTGTCCATCCCGGTCATTGCCTCCGGGGGAGCCGGGACGATGGAGCATTTCTACGATGCGCTCACCGCAGGCAAAGCGGACGCGGTGCTGGCGGCCTCCCTGTTCCACTATAAGGAGCTGGCCATCGGGGATTTGAAGGAATACTTGGCGGGCAGGGGCATTCCCGTACGACTTTAACCACAATGCCCAAAACAGACGAAAAGGAGACATCACATGGCTGCAATTGCGAACGACTGGCTGGAGCCCTTAAGCGCGGAGTTTAAGAAGCCCTACTACCGCAGGCTGTACGACACAGTGAAGCACGAGTACGAGACCCGGAGGATTTTTCCGGATCCGGATGATATTTTCAATGCATTTTCCTTCACGCCCCTGGCAAATGTGAAGGTGGTGATCCTGGGACAGGATCCCTATCACAACTACGGACAGGCCCACGGGCTCTGCTTTTC
>CALWMT010000199.1 GCA_944382045.1 uncultured Enterocloster sp.
GAAGCACCCGCGAAAAGCTCATGGCCTATCTCACCGCCCAGGCGAAGGCTGCGGACAGCCATACCTTTTCCATCCCCTACAACCGCCAGGAGCTGGCCGATTATCTGGGGGTGGAGCGAAGCGCCATGTCTGCAGAGCTGGGAAAATTGAAAAAAGAGGGGATACTGGATTTTCACAAAAATCATTTTCAAATAAGAAAGGAAGCTGTCCGATGAATTATCTGTGTACAAAATGCGGCAGGAGAACTCCTGTCTCTGATCGAAGCCCTAAATGCGCCTGCGGCGGCCTGTGGGAGCTGGAATTCACTCCGCCTGCCTTTTCCCTGGACGCCATAGACAAGAATGAGTGGAGCATATTCCGCTACCGCCGGTTCATGGCCCTGGCGGATGACTCCTGGCGGGAGGTATCTCTGGGGGAGGGCATGACCCCTGTGATCCCTCTGGACGAGAATGTACTGCTAAAAATGGACTATTTTATGCCCACCCTCTCCTACAAGGACCGGGGTGCCGCCGTGCTCATGTCCCACTGCCGGTCCCTGGGAGTGGACCGGGTGGTTCAGGACAGCAGCGGCAACGCGGGAAACAGCGTGGCCGCCTATGCCGGCCGGGCGGGCATCGCCTGCGAGATTTTTGTTCCCGAGGGGACCTCACCGAAGAAAATCGCCATGATCCGCGCCCACGGTGCCAAGTGCACGGTGGTGCCGGGAAGCAGGGACCACTGCGCCCAGGTGTGCCGGGAGAAGGTGGAGCGTGAGGGTATATTTTACGCCAGCCACGTATACAGCCCCTTCTTCTATGAGGGCACCAAGACCTACCTCTATGAGGTGTATGAGCAGCTGGGCCGCATCCCCCGCCATCTGGTGATCCCTGTGGGGAACGGCACCCTGTTCCTCGGCGTGATCAAAGCGCTGGCGCACCTGAAGGCGAGCGGCCTTCTTTCCTCCATGCCCCAGATCATCGCGGTGCAGAGCGAGGCCTGCGATCCCCTTCTGCGGGGAGCAGCCGCCGGTCTTGATGCCCCCGCTCCCGTCACCCCCGGACCTACCATGGCGGAAGGAATCGCCATCGGAGAGCCCATGCGGGGGACTCAGATTCTGGCCCTTGCTAAGGGGTATGGGGTGCGTTTCGTCCACGCGCCGGAGGACAAAATCCTCGCGGCCCGGGAAGCCCTGGCCCGAAAGGGTGTGTACTGTGAGCACACCACGGCAGCCAATTACGCGGCCTATCTGCACTACTGCGAGTGCTTCGGCCCGGCTGAGGACTGCCTGATCACCATGTGCGGGGCAGGACTTAAGTCAGACCACTGATGCCGGAGAGCCGGCGCACCGAAGCTATAAGCTGCCAGGCGGCAAAAAAAGGCCGGCCACCCGGGAATATCCCGCTGCGTGGACCGGCCTTTTCCGCCTAAAATCATTTTATTTCAGGAGCTCATCCTTCTTCTCCAGAATCGCTTCCACCGCCGCGCAGGCCGGGCAGTCGCAGTATCTTGCACCGGCTGCCTTGATCTCCCTGGCGTGAGCCGCTACCTGGGGAGCCTTCTCCGGGCCGAATACCTTGACTCCGCCCTCGGACTCCGCAAAGTCAATGAGCATGTCGATGGGCATAATGTCGCCCTCCAGCTCCTTTATGTACTTCTCGGTCTCCTGGGCCTCATTCTCCGTGTCCAGGGCGTCCAGCCAGGCCTGGGCAGCTGCCTTGGCCTCTGCGCTGCAGGAGAAGGACTCCATGAGCTCTTTTGTCTTCTGTACAGCAAAATCCTTTACTTCTTTGTTCATCGCGTGATGCCTCCTTGTAAAAAGATATCTTTATTGTACCACGGAAAAATTTCTTCTGCAAGAGCTGAGGGACGGCCAAGGGCCGGTCTGCTGCTCATCCGGGCATATCCCAAATGTCACTTGGCCAAACTATATGTTGACACTTTTCCATAAATGATGTACCATATCTAGTGCACATATTGTGAATTTGAAATTGCCACTCGGCATACATGTAATGGAGGGTTTTAGCTATGAACGTACGCAAGAGAAGCGGCAAGGTGGTCCCCTTTGACGCGAATTTTATTTCACGGGCCATCTCCCTGGCCTCGGCAGCAGCCGGCGAGCACGATGAGGAGGAGATTGCCCACATCACCCAGGCCGTGACGGAGAAGCTCAAGGCACGGGGCGGGGAGATCTGGGATATCGAGACGATTCAGGATACCGTGGAGGAAACCCTGTTCGATACAAGGCATTACCAGACGGCAAAGGCGTATATCCGCTACCGCCTGGAAAAGGAGAAGGAGCGTGCCAGCGCTGACTGGAAGGAGGGGCTTCTGACCCAGGAATTTTTAAGCCCCTACAAGCATGCCCCCAATCCCATGGAGCAGCTGGGCGCTTTTGTGTACACCCGCACCTACTCCCGCTATCTGCCCAGGCTTGGCCGCCGGGAATTCTGGTGGGAGACCGTGGCCCGGGCTGTGGAGTACAACTGTTCCCTGGCACCTACCTCACGGGAGGAGGCGGAGAAGCTCTATGACAATATTTACCACATGCGCCAGTTCCTCTCAGGGCGGACCCTGTGGGTGGGCGGCACGCCTGTGGCAGAGCAGTACCCCATGGCCAATTATAACTGTGCCTTCACGGTTATCGACAGCTTCACCGCCTACCATGACCTCTTCTACCTGCTCATGGTTGGCAGCGGCGTGGGCGTGCGGGTTTTGAAATCCGATGCGGAGAAGCTTCCCCCTGTGCGCACAGACCTTGAAATCCTGCACAAGTCCTATGATCCCCTGCCCCCGCAGGATCGGCTGGAGTACACGGACCTGACCTTTTCACGGGACACTGCCACCCTGTCCATCGGTGACTCCAAGGAGGGCTGGGCGCAGGCGCTGACCCACTATTTTGATATTATCACCAACCGGGAATACCGCGGCATCCGCCGTCTGGTGGTGATCTACGACTCCATCCGGCCCAAGGGGGAGCGGCTTAAAACCTTTGGGGGAACTGCCAGCGGCTACGGCTCCATGATGACCATGATCGACAAGATCCACAAGGTAATCTGCGCGGCCGGCACCCGGGAGGCCTCCAGCTGGATCGCCTTAAAGCCCATTGATCTGCTGGATATCGCCAACATCATCGGGGAAAATGTAGTGTCCGGCGGCGTGCGCCGCACCTCAGAGATCGGCCTTGTGGACGCGGACGACGAGACCTGCATCCAGGCCAAGAGCCACCTCTACCGCCAGGTGGGCGGCCGCTGGGAGATCGACAAGTCCATCGCCCACCGGCAGATGAGCAACAACTCCATCTACTACCGCAAAAAGCCCACCCGGGAAAAGCTGCACTGGCACCTGCAGCAGATGCGCTATTCCGGCGAGCCGGGCTGGATCAATGAGGAAGCCGGGGCCAAGCGGCGTCCCAATTTTAACGGCTGCAATCCCTGCGGGGAAATCCTGCTTGACAGCCACGGACTGTGCAATCTGACCACTTTAAATGTGATGGGCTTTGTCCAAAACGGACACTTAAACCGGAAGGCACTGCTGGAGGCACAGCGTCTCTCCGCCCGTGCCGGCTACCGCATGACCTGCCGGGAGCTGGAGATGTTCAGCTGGAACGCGGTGCAGCAGAGAGACAGGCTTCTCGGCTGCTCTCTTACGGGCTGGCAGGATATGGTGAATGCCGTCAAGCTGTCAAAGGAGGAGCAGATCGGCCTTCTCGAGGAGCTTCGGGAAACTGCCCACCGGGCCGCAGAGGAGATCGCCGCCCGGCTGGGGGGCCGCACGCCGCTTTTGGTCACTACACTGAAGCCGGAGGGAACCCTCTCCCTGCTTCCTACGGTGTCAAGCGGCGTCCATTATTCCCACTCTCCCTACTACATCCGCCGGGTACGGATCACAGCCGCTGACCCGCTCTGCCGGGTATGCGAGGACCTGGGCTATCCGGTGCTCCCGGAGGTCGGTCAGGATCCCCAGGATCCCACCACCAAGGTGGTGGAATTCCCTGTAAAGGCTCCCGCCGGACGGGTAAAGGCAGACGTCTCCGCCATAGAGCAGCTGGAAAATTATAAGATGTTTATGACGCACTACGTAGATCACAACTGCTCCATCACCGTCCATGTACGGGATGAGGAGTGGGACCAGGTGGAGCAATGGGTGTGGGACAATTGGGAGGATGTCGTCGCCCTGTCCTTCTTAAGCTACGACGACAGCTTCTATGAGCTTATGCCCTATGAGGCTATTGACGAGGAGGAGTACAACCGCCGCAAGGCAGCGATGCGCACCTTCAACCCCTCGCTCCTCTCCCGCTACGAGCACGAGGAGACCGAGCTGGATCTGGGGGATCCGGAGTGCGCAGGCGGAGCGTGCCCGATTCGGTAGACCCGCGCAGACCACGTGATACCCCATGGTATAGCTGCCTGAACCGCTGCCTTTCTGCCGATTTTTCATAAAAATCAATTTTCGGCACATACTACCCTCATAAGAAGGAGGGATTGTAATGGAAAATAAAGTGCTCAATTATACAGCCCTGGCCGTCGGAATCATCGGCGCCATAAACTGGGGACTGATCGGCTTTTTCAATTTTAACCTGGTGTCCTGGCTGTTTGGGGCCGGCTCCTGGTTCAGCCGGGTGATTTACGGCCTGGTAGGGCTCTGCGGCCTGTATCTTCTGACATTTTTCGGGAGGGTGCGGGACTAAGGCCTTTGTCTGCGGGGGGAACCGGCAGCTTTCACTATTTAAAGAGCTCCTTCGCCTTTTCCATCCGCTCCACCACGGGAACGCCGAAGGGACACCGCCTCTCGCAGCCGCCGCAGGCAATGCAGTCCGCGGCATTTGCTGAGAGCCCCTGGTAATGAGCCCGCAGGGAATCCGGCACCTCCCTCTGCATCAAGGCCAAATCGCAGAGCTTGTTCACCATGGCGATGTCGATTCCCGCAGGGCAGGGCGCGCAGTGGCCGCAGTAGGTGCACTGGCCTGAGTAGGCGTGCCGGGGCGCGTGGGCGAGAACGCTTGCATAGTCCTTCGCCTCCTCTGAGGCTGTCTCATAGGACACCGCCTCCCTCACATGCTCCGGGGTGTCAAAGCCTGCCAGGATGCTCGCCACTGCCGGGCGCGTCAGGGCATAGTGGATGCACTGAACAGGCGTTAAAGCCACGCCGAAGGGCGACGT
>CALWMT010000200.1 GCA_944382045.1 uncultured Enterocloster sp.
TGGAATCTTGCGGTCTGTGTGGCGGAGCGGGAGGAGGATGTGTGCTCCGGCACATCCAAGGCCAACAGCGCCATTGTCCATGCGGGCTTTGACGCAGAGCCGGGCTCCCTTAAGGCGCGGTTCAATGTGGAGGGGAACCGGATGATGGAGGAGCTCTCGAAGGAGCTGGATTTTGAATTTAAGAGAAATGGATCTATGGTGCTCTCCTTTGCCCCGGAGGCTCATCCCGCCCTGGAGGCGCTGTATAAGAAGGGGCAGGCCAATGGGGTGGAGGGCCTGCGGATTATTTCCGGGGATGAGGCCCGGCAGATGGAACCCAATCTGACGGACGCGGTGGCGGAAGCTCTCTACGCGCCCACAGGCGGGATTGTCTGCCCCTTTGGCCTGACCATCGCCCTGGCGGAGAATGCCTGCGACAACGGGGTGGAGTTCCTGTTCAATACCGGGATACAGGACATCCGGAGGGAGAACGGGGAGTATGTTCTCGAGGCTGCGGACTGCCGGATCCGGGCGGCCATCGTGGTGAACGCGGCCGGCGTCTCCGCGGATGTGTTCCACAACATGGTCAGCGAAAGGAAGCTGCATATCACACCCAGGAAGGGAGACTACTGCCTGCTGGATAAGGAGGCGGGAGGACACGTGTCCCACACCATTTTCCAGCTCCCCACCGCCATGGGCAAGGGGATCCTGGTGACGCCCACGGTTCACGGGAACCTGCTCACCGGCCCAACGGCCAAGGATATTGAGGACAAGGAGGGCACAGCCACCACGGCGGCGGAGCTGGCGGAGATCACGGCGAAGGCGGCCTTAAGCGTCAAGAATATTCCCTTCCGGCAGGTGATCACCTCCTTCTGCGGCCTGCGTGCCCATGAGGATTCGGATGATTTTGTCATCGGCGAGGCTGCGGACGCACCGGGCTTCTTCGACGCGGCGGGCATTGAGTCCCCGGGGCTTTCCAGCGCGCCTGCCATCGGCGCGTACCTGGCGGAGCAGATTGCGGCAAAGACAGGCGCCTCCCGGAAGGAGAACTGGAACGGCCGGAGGAAGGGCATCATCCGGGCGGCAGAGCTGAGCTTTGAGGAGCGGGCGGCCCTTATCAAGGAGCGGCCGGAGTACGGGACCATTATCTGCCGCTGCGAGGGCGTCAGCGAGGGAGAGATTATGGACGCCATCAACCGCACACTGGGCGCTGTGTCCTTAGACGGCATCAAGCGCCGGGTGCGCCAGGGCATGGGCCGGTGCCAGGCGGGCTTCTGCACGCCCAGGACCATGGAAATCCTGGCCAGAGAGCGGGGAATGAAGATGGAGGATATTTGCAAAAATAGTTCCGGCTCCAATATGCTGGCCGGCGGGAATGAGGAGGGCAGGTAAGATGACAGAGCATGAGATTGTAATTGTTGGCGGCGGCCCTGCGGGCCTGGCGGCAGCTGTGGCGGCAAAGCGGGCGGGCGCATCGGACATCCTGATTCTGGAGCGGGACGGGCGTCTGGGCGGTATTCTGAATCAGTGCATCCACAACGGCTTCGGCCTCCACACCTTTAAGGAGGAGCTTACCGGCCCGGAGTACGCGGCCAGGTATATTGCCATGGCGAAGGAGGAGAGGATTCCCTATAAGCTTGACACCATGGTAATTGACATCAGCGAGGACAAGGTGGTGACAGCCATCAACCGGGAGGACGGGCTGTTTTCCGTGAAGGCAAGGGCCGTGATTCTGGCCATGGGCTGCAGGGAGCGGCCCAGAGGGGCATTGAATATCCCCGGATACCGCCCAGCGGGCATCTACTCCGCAGGGACGGCCCAGCGCCTGATGAATATTGAGGGATTTTCCGTGGGCCGGGAGGTGGTCATCCTGGGAAGCGGGGACATCGGCCTCATCATGGCCCGGCGCATGACGCTGGAGGGCGCCAAGGTCAAGGTGGTGGCGGAGCTCATGCCCTACTCCGGCGGCCTCAAGAGAAATATTGTCCAGTGCCTGGACGACTACGGCATCCCGCTGAAGCTGAGCCATACCGTGGTGGATATCCAGGGAAAGAAGCGGGTGACGGGCATTACCCTGGCCCAGGTGGGGCCGGACAGAAAGCCCATTCCCGGCACGGAGGAGCACTACAGCTGCGACACCCTGCTGCTGTCCGTGGGATTGATTCCGGAAAATGAGCTCTCCCGGGGCATGGGCGTTTCCATGAGCCCTGTGACCTCCGGGCCGGAGGTGAACGACCAGCTGGAGACCAGCCGGGAGGGCGTGTTTGCCTGCGGAAATGTGCGCCACGTTCACGACCTGGTGGACTATGTATGCGAGGAGGCTGCCTGGGCCGGAGCCAATGCGGCGGCTTACGTAAAACGGGGAGAGAATGGGGACGCCGGACACCGGGTCAGCCTGCGGGCGGAGAACGGCGTGCGCTACACGGTTCCCCAGACCATGGATGTGAACCATATGCGGGATGCGGTTACGGTGCGCTTCCGGGTGGCTGATGTGTACAAGGACCGTTTTATCGCGGTGTACTATGACGGCGTCCAGGTGATGAAGCGCAAAAAGAAGGTGCTGGCTCCCGGGGAGATGGAGCAGGTGGTTTTGAAGAAGGACAGCTTTGCGGATTATCCGGACTTAAAGGAAATCGTGATTCGGACGGAGGTGGAGTGAGATGACAGTGAGAGAGCTGATTTGCATCGGGTGCCCCTTGGGATGCCCCCTGACAGTGCGCATGGAGGGCGATGACATCCAGGTGAGCGGAAATACCTGTAAGCGGGGCGAGGATTACGCCAAGAAGGAGGTGCTCCACCCTGCCAGAACCGTGACCTCCAGCGTGCGCGTACTGGGCGGGGAGCTGGAGATGGTGTCCGTGAAGACAAAGACGGATATTCCCAAGGACAAGATATTTGCGGTGATGGAGGCCATTCACGGGGTGAAGGCCCAGGCGCCGGTACATATCGGGGATGTGATTATCCCGGACTGCGCGGGAACCGGGGTGCCGGTGGTGGCCACCAAGGATGTGGAGCGCGCGTAGGCTGTAAGCGGCAGGCGGCTGGCAGGAAGGCCCGCCGCAGAAGCGGGAAGCGGGGTGCCGTCCGGGCCGTCTTCCAAAACGAATATCGGGAGGGCTTTGTGCCCTCCCGCTTCCATTTTTGGAAGGATGGGAGTACAATGGGGGTAACCGTTCAGACGGCTGGCAGGAAGACTAGGTACCCTTTGGGGTAGGCCCGCCGTCTGAACTGTTACCAATTGGGATAGGAGCCCCCAAGGGGTTTGCCCGGACAGAAAAACGCAAGGGAAGATAAGGAGAGTACAGTATCATGCGGATAATGGATGTTCTGGAGGATTCGCCGGTGATTGCGGCGGTGAAAAATGACGAGGGGCTGGCCCACTGCCTGGAGTCGGAATGCCAGATGGTTTTTATATTATACGGCAGTGTGTGCAGCGTGGCTGACATTGTGGGGCGGATTAAAGAGAAGGGGAAGCTGGCCATTGTCCACGTGGACCTGACCGCTGGCTTAAGCTCCAAGGAGATAGCGGTGGACTTTGTCCGCCAGCACACCCGGGCGGACGGGATTATCAGCACCAAGCCCCAGCTGGTCAAGCACGCTATGGAGATGGGCCTTCTGGGAGTCCAGCGGACTTTTATCATTGACTCTATGGCGCTGTCCACGACCCGGAAGCAGATTGACGCCTTCCGGCCGGACCTGGTGGAGGTGATGCCGGGGATTATGCCGCGGATTTTGAAGGAGATTCGGGGCTATACGGATATTCACCTGATTGCAGGCGGGCTTATCTCCGACAAGAAGGATGTGATGGCGGCCCTATCCGCCGGGGCGGACGGGATTTCCACCACCAATGAGGGGCTTTGGCTGGCTTAGAGTGTGTTTGCAAATTCATTCCCGCCATCTGCACGCCCCACTTCGCGGTATCTTGGGGCCAAATTCAGTCAGCGCAGCCCACTGCGCCTCCTTCATTTGGCCCCAATCTCCCACAAAGTGGAACGCACATCTGGCAGAAAGCAATTTTCAAACACGCTCTAGAGTGTGTCTGCCGGGGGCCTTCTCTGGTGAAAGAGCAGAAGGAGCCCGCCGTAGCAGAGGCTGATAACTCCCATGCCGAACACAGCGGTGAGAAAATCCGGCATCGCAGGTGAGAGGCGGATGCGCTCCGGGATGGCCAGGTAGAGGCCGATGGAGAGGATGAGGAGCAGCGAGGGTTTTATAAGCATGTTCACGCCGTCCCAGGAGAAGGCGGCCAGGCGCCGGACAAGGAGACAGCAGAGAAAGGCCAGAACCAGCTCGCTTGCCAGCATTCCCCACAGGTATCCCAGGATGCCGAAGGAGGGAATGGCGAAAACCACGAAGGCAAGGCGGATGACCATGGCGGCCACATTCAGGAGAAAGGTGGCGGAGGTCCTTCCCAGGCCATTTAAGATGCTGCCCATGGTGGAGGCCAGGTACATGAAGGGGCAGAGCCAGGACAGGGCGGCGATGAAGAACCCCGCGTCCGGGTCGTGAAATACGCTTTCGCCCAGCTGGCCGCCGAACAGGGTGAAGAGGCCGATGCAGAGGATGCCCATGTAGCAGCTGTAGCGCAGGGACATGGACACCATGGCGCCGATGCGGCGTTCATTTTGCTGCGCCCGGGCCTGGGCGGCGCAGGGGAGCAGGAGCACGGCCATGGAGTTTGTGATGGCTGAGGGAAAGAGCACAAAGGGAAGGGCCATGCTGGTGAATACGCCGTAGATGGACAGGGCTTCGGAGTTGGTGAGGCCGAAGGCCTCCAGCTTGTTGGGGATCCAGATGGCTTCGGCGCTTCCCAGGAGGTTTAGGAGCAGGCGGTTTCCCATGAGGGGGAGGGCCAGGGCCATGAGCGGGGCGGCTGTCTTAGGGAAGGAGAGCCGGTCCTTTTTTTGTGCCGTGCTGTCAGGCGGAAAGAAGCCCAGGCAGATCAAGGTGAAGCCTGCGGAGGCCATTTCCCCGATCAGATGGCCGTAGACGGCCAGGGAGACGGTGATGGGCCTCCCCTCCTCCATCCATATGCTGGCCATGAGGAAGACAGCGCCCATGCGGATGACCTGCTCCGCCACCTGGGAGAAGGCGGGGATGCGGGACTTCTGGGAGCCGTAATAATAGCCGTTGATGCAGGCGTGCAGGGCCGCAAA
>CALWMT010000201.1 GCA_944382045.1 uncultured Enterocloster sp.
AATCCGAGGAATGGGAGGCAGTGAGGATGAGCATTTTATCGATTGGAATGGAAAAAGGAATGGAACGGGGAATTGAGGTGGCAAAGAAGGTGCTCCGCCTGTCGGCACAGGGAATGACGCCGGAGGAAATAGCCAGGCGGCTGGGAATTCCCTTGGAAAAGGTGAAGCAGATAATTGAGTAAAAGCTGGCAGCAGGCGGGCCTGCATGAGGCCGCGGCAGAGGCTGCGGCGCAGTGCAGCCCCCCCCCGGCGGCCTCAGATTTCTTCAATAAAGGAAATGTATTCCAGAGAGCGCAGCGCTTCGATGATTTCGCTGTGCTTTTTGTATTTCTTGAGCTCCTGGCTGCTGATGGTGAAGGACACCGTGTATACGCTGAGGCCGGAGCTCAGATAAGCCGGATTCATCTCGATATCGTCAATCCGCATTCCTAAGCGGCGGATGGTTGCGGAGAAGCGCTGGAGGTCATTTTTGCTTTTCAGCTCCAGATGAACCTCAAAGTGGTTGGATTTATCCTTTAAGTAAAGCTCCACTGCGGGAAATAGGGAAAGGCTGCACAGAAGGGCTGCCCAGGAGACCAGGGCCGCAGTATAAAGCCCCATGCCGATGGCCGCCCCGATGATGCCGCAGGCCCACAGGCCGGCGGAGGTAGTCAGCCCCTTAATCTGCCCCTTGGAGCTGAAAAAGATGGAATATCCGGAGAGCATGGCAGTTCCGATAATCACAGAGGCGGTAATCCAGGGGGAGGCGCAGTCCTGGGCAGCGAGGCTGGCCTGGGCGATGGCTGCGGTAGTGGCGGCCAGAGAGACAATGATAAAGGTGCGCATGCCCGCAGAGTGCCGTTTGGTGGAGCGCTCGTATCCGATAATCGACGCGAGAGCTGTGGACAGAAAAATCCGCAGAATGACGGAGCCAGCTGTGGGCTCCCAGGACCAGGGCCCCAAAAGGCCTGCCAGATAATCTATTTTCATATTCAATACCTCCTTGCGCTGTGAATATTTCCGGCGTGTGCATAGCTGAGCGCCGCCAGCTGCTCCTCTGCGGCCTCCAGAAATGCCGCTTCCTCCTCCGATGTGCTGGGACGTGCCAGCTCCTCCTGGATGGCCTGAATCCGCTGGATTAAGAGCTCCACCGCGTCCGGCGGTCCGCCTTGGGCGTCCAAAGCCAGCGCTTCCTCAGGCACAAGGTCCTCCAGCTTGACGGAATAGGATTTGGAGAGATAAAGGGACAGCTTTGCACAGGCAGGGCCCATCAGCTCATACAGCACGCTGGAGGCGAGTATCACGGTCTCCAGGGCGGTTCCGGCCTCCCCGCCCAGGGTCCGGGCCCCCATGGCAGCCAGGCCGATGGCCACCCCGGCCTGGGGAATCAGGGCTAACCCCAGATACCTGCGGATTTCCCTGGGCCTGTGCGTTACCAGGGAGCCGCAGACAGAGCCAGCGTATTTTCCTATGATTCGGGCAAAAAAATACAGAACTCCAATGGCAAGCAGCGGAACGCTCCCCACCGCCGCCGAGGTTCCGGTCAGCGCGTCCAGCTGGAAGCCGAGCCCGGAATGGACGAAAAACAGCAGGAGGATAGGCGGGGTAAAGTAGTTCAGCTGCTTGAACAGCTTTTCATCCTCCGTCAGGTTGATGTAGGCAGTCCCCATGGCCATGCAGCCAAGAAGCGGCGATACGTCCAGGCAGGCGCAGATGCCGCAGAAGGCGAAGAGCAGGGAGACAGAGACAATCAGGCGGTTGTCGGTGGAGCGTTTTTTCAGCAGGAGCTTCAGGAAAAATCCGAAGAGGCTTCCCAGCCCCAATATGCCCAGATTGACGGCGATGGGCAGCAGGATGCTCCCAAAATGCAGGCGGGAGCCTGTGCTCACAGCCACAGCCAGGGCGATTGCGGCACTGTATTCCACCAGGCCCACCACGTCGTCCAGCGCGACTACCTGCAGCAGGGTGTCCACAAACTCCCCATGGGCCTTTGTCTGGCGTATCGTCATCATGGTGGAGGCCGGAGCGGTGGCTGAGGCCAGGGCGGAGAGCACAATGCAGAACACCAAATCCACCCCCAGAAGGAGGTGGGTGACGGCAAAAACCGCCGCAGAGGCCATGCAGGCCTCAAAAATCGTCAGAACAGCCACCTTCACGCCGCTTTTTTTCAGGGTGGAGAGCTTGAAAAACTCTCCGGTTCCAAAGGCGATAAAGGCCAGGGCAATGTCCGAGAGAAAGTCCATGCTTTCTATGATGGCGGACGGAATCAAATCCGCGCAGTAGGGGCCTATGAGAATGCCGGTGAGTATGTAGGCGGTCACATTGGGCAGGCGGAATCTCTTGGTAAGCCGGGTCATGGCAAAGCCCAGAAAGAGCATAAGGGAAACGGAAATAATAATGGACGCGATGGCGTTCATATCCATTGCAGTGCGGATAAAGGAAAGGAACATTTCACAGCCTCCTTGCAATTTGATATCGATATGATATACTTATTTTTACATAAAGTAAAATTATTTTTAGTTTTATAATCATTACAAATATTTATGGAGGTGGGACGGTTGCTGAGCAGCAAATTTAAGACTCTTTTGGCGGCAGCGGAATATCTGAATTTTACAAAGGCAGCGGACTTTCTCTCGCTGACCCAGCCGGCGGTCAGCCATCACATCAGCCAGCTGGAGGAGGAATTCGGCGTGCCCCTGTTTATCCGCGGGAAAAACGGGCTGAGCCTGACGCCGGAGGGCGAGATTGTGGTGCAGTACGCCCAGAGAATGGCCGCCCTCTACAACCGCCTTCAGAAGGAGCTCTCTGACACGGAGAAGCAGCCGGTCAAGCTGTGCGTGGGCCTGACCCACACGGCAGAGAGCAATCTGACCACGGAGGTTTTGGCCAAGTGCAGCAGCGAGAAAAGCGGCTTTACCATTATGATAGTAACGGATACCATAAATAATCTTTATACCATGCTGGAAAATTATGAATTAGATTTGGCGATTGTGGAGGGAAATGCCAGCCATCCGTCCATGAACTCCCTTGTGCTGAACACGGATTTTTTGGTCTGCGTCATGTCCGCGGACAATCCCCTGTCCCGAAATGCGCTGGTCACTCTGGAGGAGCTAAAAAGGGAGCGGATGATTCTGCGCCTGCCCACCTCTGCCACGCGGGAGCTGTTTGATTCCTCCCTGCGGAGCATGAAGGACTCGCCGGACAACTACAATATCATTCTTGAGGTGGACAACATTGCCACCATCAAGGATTTGGTGCGGAAGAATCTGGGCGTCTCCGTTCTCCCCCAGAGCGCCTGCCTTAAGGAGCTGCGCAAGGGAAGCCTGACCGCCCTTCCCATTGAGAATCTGAGCATGGTGCGGGAGACTAGGCTTGTGTATAATAGGGACTTTCGGCGAAAGGATATTCTGCGGACCATTACACGGGTGTACCGGGAGACGGCGCGGGCGTATCAGTAGGGCGGATATGGGGAATCGTCGCAAATGAAATGCGACGAAAAGAAAATCGTTGCAAAACAAATGCGACGATTTTATACTTAATAGAGAAGGAGGCAGATGCAGATGAGACGGGAAAGCAGAAGCTTAGAATATAAAGAAAATATGGATTCGAATACATTTATGAAGACGATAAGTGCATATGCGAATTATGGGAATGGAGTTATTATATTTGGTATTACGGACGATGGCAGAGTAAAAGGAGTTTCTAATCCGGAAAAAGCAGCCTTAAATTTGGAAAACAAAATTAATGACAGCATGAATCCTGTGCCGGAGTATTCGATAGAGATTCGGGGGGATTCCACAGTTGCTCTTACTGTTTATGAGGGAAATTATAAACCCTACCTCTATAGAGGGAAAGCGTATAAACGAAACGATTCGGCCACGATAGAGGTAAGCCGGATGGAGTATGGAAGACTTGTTCTCGAAGGCCAGGATAAATCATTTGAAGAAATTCCGGCCGCAGGACAGCAGCTTGAATTTTCACAGCTTGAGAGGGAGCTGGTACGCGTTACAGGGATAAGCGGGCTGAGTACCGACATATTGAAGACATTGGAGCTGTATTCGGATAAGGCCGGATTTAATAATGCGGCTGCCTTGCTTGCGGACGAAAATACATTTATGGGAATCGATATGATTCGATTTGGGGCTGGCATCGATGAAATTATGGACAGGGAAACCTTTGAAAAAATGTCAATTATCAGTCAGCTTGGTGAGAGCATCCGTATATTTAAAAAATATTATCAATATGAAAAAATAGATGGGGCGGAGAGAAGAACCATTGAAAAAGTGCCGGAAAAAGCATTCCGCGAGGCGATTGCCAACGCGCTGGTTCACCGCCTGTGGGATGTGAATGCGTCGATAAGAGTGAGCATGTTTGAAGATAGAATCGAAATCAGCTCGCCGGGAGGCCTTCCGGCCGGAATCAGCGAGGAGGAATATTTAAATGGCCAGGTATCCATTCTCAGAAACCCGATTATTGGCAATGTTTTTTTTCGCCTGAAATATATTGAAAAATTTGGAACCGGAATTATGAGAATTAATCATGCATATGAGCGGGCCCTGGAAAAGCCGTCTTATCGGATTTTTGCAAATTCTATCTGCGTTTCCCTTCCTGTGATTACATTGCGGGATGGACTTTCGGAAAAAGAAAAGGTAATATTGCGTCTAATAAGGAAAAAAGGAACAGCAGCCAGGAGTATCCTGGAGCAGGAATCCGGAATGGGAAGAGATGCTGTAATTCGTGTCTTAAACGAGCTGCTTAAAAGAAATATAATTGCCAAAAGAGGAAAGGGAAGAGGCACAAGGTACGAGGCACTGTAGCTGAACCAAAAGACTATGCTCTCAGCTTATTGTTTAAAATTTACAAATCCTCTATAATACACAGTGTAACGGATGGCGCTCTGCATCGCGCCGCCGTCCGGAAGCTGTGAAGGTAAGGAGGAGGACAAATTGACAATACAGAGGGATTTCGTAATCGAGGACAATGGGAGGCTGACAGCGTATCACGGACCCGGGGGAGAGGTGACGATTCCGGAGGGAGTGCTGAAAATCGGGGAGGGCGCCTTTGCGGGCTGCGCTGTCCTGACGGGCGTGACAGTCCCGGAGGGCGCGGAGGAAATC
>CALWMT010000202.1 GCA_944382045.1 uncultured Enterocloster sp.
TTTATCATATTCCTCAAAAATTTTCTCCAAGCCTTCTCTTATGTTCACGTTTTTATTTCCCCTCGAATGCTTTTAATTATTTATCTCCACAAAACCTGGTACTCCATCTCGCACCTTTTCTTATCATGCGCCAGGCCCACACAAATAATCTCGCCGCTTATCCCAGCAAAATATTCATTCTCCAAAATCTGATTCAACGCTTCTTTTTTTAGCTGCTCCAAATTTTCTCCCTGTTTAAACTCTACTATGACACTGGGATATTCTTTTGATAATGTCGTTCATATTATTAATTTTTAAAGCTCTAAGCAATGCCAGAGCGGCTCCAGGAGATTACTTGTCACCTTATACAATTCCCCGCAAAGCCTCAAACATTTGCTGAAGGTCTAACCCCTCAATCCCAGCGATCTCCGATACCAGCACTTGAAACTCCGCCATCACCTCATCATTCGGAATCCGTACCACAAAGGTATTAGCGTCTATCCTCCGTTTAATTGTCAGATAGCCGGAATTTACCAGCAGCCCCCACAGACTGTAGTTGCTGTCCCGCTCAATATACGAGGTTTCCAGCGTCAGCCATACCGGAACTTCTTCTCCCATAACGAGGCGGTCAAAATCATCCCAGAAACGCCGGTCCGCCTCTTTTAACGCCTTGCGGACCAGCTTATTTGAGGATGTATTGACCCAATAATTGTCCAAAACTCCCGAATCCGCAAAATTAAGCAGAGACCATGGATTATAGACCTCCGTATTTCCAAACAAATATCCATCATACTTTTTCTTCACATCAGCATTCAGCGCAAGGCCATATTCCTTCAGCAGCTGTTCTGCTTCTCTCTCTGTAATACCGAAACAGTCCCCATAGGAATTGTGAAATACTGTATATACCCGCGCATTGTTGAACTGGAAAAAAATGCTCTCCTTAGCCACCCGCTGCACCCCTGTCAGCAGCGCCTGTCCTAAAAAGGGGTTGCCCTTCATAGCCGCTCCATAAAGGTTGGAAAAGAAATTCCCCACTTCCTCATGGAATCCGCCCTCATAGCTGCTCATAATCGGCTGGTCGTATTCATCAATCAGAAGTATAGGCGCCATCTGATAGTACTCATTTACCATCCGTATGATATCGGAGAGCGCCGACGACAAATAAATAAAGGGCACATCCCGCTTCATCAAATTTTCGTACATTTCTAAAAACCGAATCGCGCTGAATCGGCTGCGATCCAGCTTATCTCCCAGCAGCTCCCGATACCGGCCGTATTCCTCCAAAAGCGCCAGCTTCAGCTGAACAGTCAGTTCTTCGCTTGTACTCCCCTTGCAATTTTTAAATGTAAAATAGAGAACCGGCCGGCTGTTCAGCAGAGATGCGTACTCCGTTTTCATAATATACAGCCCTTGAAACAGTTCGCGACTGTCCCTCGTGATATCAAAGAATTCCCTCAGCATGGTCATATTCAGCGTCTTGCCGAAACGCCTTGGCCGGGCAATCAAGGAAACCTCATCTCCAATTTCAATGAAGTCCTGGATCATACGCGACTTATCAATATAGTAACAGTCTTTCTGTCGCACTTTTCTAAAATCATCCATCCCAATCGGCAGCCGTTTTCTCATCCCGGACCTCCTTCCATACCTTTACCTAATTATAGCAGTTACCGCACCGCTAAAACAAGACCAACTTGATGTTTCCCTCATCCCGCAACCAAGGGGAATCGTAACAATTCAGGCGGCGGGCATACCCCAAAGGGCACCTAGTCTTCTTGCCCGGCCAAAGGCCGGACAAGAAGCATCGGATGTCCATACCCCGGAGGGCACCTAGTCCGATGTGCAGGAAGGGGAAAAATCTTGCTTACAAGCAAGCTTGACGCCAGATTTTTCCCCTTCCTGCCCGCCGTCTGAACTGTTACGGGGAATCAAAAAGAAGGGACAAACCCACGCCCGCAGGCAAGCCTGCCGCATGCTTTGTCCCTCTTTATCCGCTGTCTGAACTGTCACTAAAAATACTTCTTGCTGCCCCAAAGGTTACTCTTCTTAAGGTCCAGATACTCGTTGTAGGCCTTCTCCAGAATCTGCTTCTCATTGGAGAATTTCAACAGATGGTAGGCCTCGTAGTATTTGTAATACCCGGAATCCAGAAAGTATTCCTCCCGCTGTGGTTTGCTGTAATAGCTGTCGGCCATCATCAAATACCAGTGCACGTCCTTCTCCACCACATCCTGTGGTGTATTGAAGGAATATTGGCTCTTGCCGATGTACTTGATAATGGAAGCGCTGACGCCGGTCTCCTCTTTGACCTCCCTGAGCGCCGTCTCCTTATACTCCTCGCCAGCTTCTACCGTTCCCTTAGGCAAGACCCAGCCCTCATACTTGTTCCTGTAATTCTTATACAGAACCAGAATCTTCCCACGAAATATAACCACACCGCCGCAGCTCGTTGCTTCAATCATTGCAATCCCTCCTGGTTTTGGTGTGAACCCGGCCTATGCTTGTGATTATGCATAAACCATAACTGGCTTTAGTATACAACTTTTACAAAAGATATGCAAGGATTACTTTCTCCACGTTTCATCTGCTCCTACCCGGAATGCAACAGACGAATACTATACCCGTATATACTTTTGTTTTCCGCTGTTCGGCTTTTCAGGAATCGTCCGCCTAATCATATTATTCTGAATCATTGGCTTAATAATATGTTTCCTGAAATATTCTGCTGTTTTAATAGAGCAGAATTCCTGCATTTCCTTACGGCTCCTTGGGATTGAACAAAATTCAATCAACGCTGCCAGCTTATCATCTGACAGTCTGACTTGCGTATCAGCTTCCGTATCAGCTTCCGTACCAGCTTGCGTAGTCGGCCCAACCATAATTGTCACTGCCCGATTTAGTGGAATTGTTGTACGAAAAATATCGCCCTCCCAAAATTCTGGTTCTGCTCCTGAATATAGCCTCGTATATTTATAAGTATTCCTCATACCTGATCCCAATTCATCTGCAAGACCAATCTCTCGAAACACCTTTGAGATTGCAGGATTCTTTGGAAATGGTTCAAAACTTGAAAGTCTCAGTGCTCCATAACCATGAGAGCGGCTGCTATTTTCTGTAAAAATACGTTCTTTTTCGATAACCAATTTTGCCACATACGCGCTGGAAAAATCTCTGTGCGCCAACAGATTTGAGACTTATTGACTGCAGTTACAAAATCCTTTTTCATGCGCTCAACGCAATCTGGCCTTATTCCAAGAATTGTACCGTTATCTTTTACACCAAGAAAAATGTGTCCCCCATCGCGATTAGAAAAAGCGCAGACAGTATCATAAACATCTTTTGTGATATCCGTTGTAGATTTTTTAAATTCTACAGTATGGCCCTCTCCTTGCTCTATTATAGCTAAAAGCTCCGATGGCAGCATCATATCGCACTTTCTCCTTTTTTATCAAAGATATGACATCAAGCCTCACTTTCTCCCATGCATCCCCCAAAACACCTTCTCCGCCGTAATGGGCAGCTCCCGCACCCGCACGCCCACCGCATGGTACACTGCGTCCGCAATGGCCGGGGACGGGGTGTTGATCACGATCTCGCCGATGGACTTAGCCCCAAAGGGCCCTGTGGGCTCATAGCTGGTCTCAAACTCCACCCGAACCTTTCCGATGTCCAGCCGGGTGGGAACCTTGTACTGCATAAAGGAATTCTCAAACATCTGGCCGCGCTCCGAGTAGGTCACCTCCTCGTACAGCGCCATGCCGATGCCCTGAACCAGGCCGCCCTCGGTCTGCACCCGGGCCAGATTGATGTTGAGGGGCGTTCCGCAGTCCACCGCCGCCGCAAAATTGAGAAGCTCCACCTGGCCGGTCTCTGTATCCACCTCTACCTCGGCCGCTCCCGCCATAAAGGGCGGCGGGGATACCGGGGAGGTGTGGGACACGGTAACCTGCAGGGCGTCCTCGTTAAAGCACATGGCCCGGTTGGCGATATCCTTTAAAGAAATCTCCTCCATGGCCCCGGCCTCAGCTCCGGAGGCGTCCGTGGAAGACGTCCCGCCCGATCTGGCTGCGCCGGAGGCATCCCCAACCGCAGCCAAGCCATCCCCCGCCGCCCGGAGCCGCCGCACGGTCCGCCCGTCAAAGGCCAGCTCGTCCGGGCTGCATTCCAGGTATTTCGCCGCCTTGTCAATAATCCTTTCCCTCAGCTCCTGGCAGGCCTTCACCACCGCCATTCCCGTGAGATAGGCTGTGCTGGAAGCGTAGGATCCGGAATCATAGGGAGATATATCCGTGTCCACGCCGTAAACCACAATGTCGTCCGGATCGCACTCCAGGCACTCTGCGGCCACCTGGGCCAGGGTGGTGTCGCAGCCCGTTCCCATGTCCGCCGCGCCGATGATCAGGCTGTAAAACCCGTCGTCATTCACCTTGATAGTGGCCCCGGCCACATCCACCCCGGCTATGGCCGAGCCCTGCATAGCCATGGCCAGGCCCACGGCCCGCACCTTTCCATTTCCCATATCCTTTCTGGGATAAATGCCGTCCCAGCCAATCATCTCCTTCACCCGGGCCACGCACCGGTCCAGGGCGCAGCTGTCCGTCCGCTCTCCGTAATAGGCGGGCATCACCTGGCCCTGGCGGACCATATTTTTCTCACGGAAGGCCACCGGATCCATCCCCGCCTTCTCCGCCAGCTCCGTGATGGCGCTCTCCACGGCGAAAATTCCCTGGGTGGCCCCGTAGCCCCGGTACGCCCCGGCGGACATCCGGTTGGTATACACCACATCGTAGGCAAAGCGGAAGGCCTTCGGCGTCCCATAGAGGGGAATCGACTTGTGGCCGGACAGGCCCACCGTAGTAGGCCCGTGCTCCCCGTAGGCCCCTGTGTTGGATAAGGTGTACACATCCAGGGCCTTTAAGATCCCCTTGCTGTCGCAGCCAGCCTTCACCCGCACCTCCATCTCGTGCCGGGGGGAGGCAGCGATCTGGGACTCATAGCGGCTGTAAACCATCTTGGCCGGCTTTCCCGTCTTCATTGTGACCACCGCCGGGTAGATCTCAGCCACCACCGTCTGCTTTGCCCCGAAGCCGCCGCCGATGCGGGGCTTGATCACCCGGAT
>CALWMT010000203.1 GCA_944382045.1 uncultured Enterocloster sp.
CCTAATAACCAGCGGACACGAAAGCCGCCGCATCTGTTCTGCTGTAACCGCCCAAGCTGCTGCGTTCAGGCAGCGTTCATCCACAAAATTTACCGCTTGTTCTTCAGGAAATCCGGAATATTGATCTGCATCTCCTTGTTGGCCGCTGGGCGGAAGGAATGAGCCGGAGCGGGGTTCGGATTCTGAGTCTGGCCGGAAGCAGTGTTCTGGCTGGGAGCCGCCTGTCCGGCACCAGCTCCATAGCTGCCGCCTCCGTAATTCTGACCGCCGAACCGGGAGCCGGTGTAGCTGCCCTGGCCGCCCGCATTGCCCGCCTGCGTACGTCCGTAATTCGGTGTATAGCCCTGAGAGGGTCTTGCATAAGAGGGAGCAGAAGCCGCTGCCTCTGTTCCTGCCTGGGCTGCAGGCGCAGTCTTGGACTTAAAGCCGCTGGCAAAGCCTGTCATAGCCTTGGCAACGGAGGCACTGCCGCCGTGCTCGTCAAGGCCGGTCGCAATCACCGTGATGCTGGCCTCGTCCTGGGCATTCTCATCGTACATCGCACCAAAGATAATATTCGCGTCATCGCCTGCCAGCTCCTGCACAAAGCTCGCTGCCTCATTGGCCTCGATCAGGCTGATGTCACCGGAAATATTGATAATTACATGGCTTGCACCCTCGATGGTGGTCTCAAGCAGCGGGCTGGATACCGCCTGCTTCACCGCCTCGATGGCCTTGTCGTCGCCCTTGGCCTTGCCGATGCCGATATGGGCGATTCCCTTGTCTATCATAACGGTCTGCACATCTGCAAAGTCCAGATTGATCAGTCCGGGAACATTGATCAGGTCTGTGATGCCCTGCACTGCCTGCTGAAGCACCTCGTCCGCCTTCTTAAGAGCATCCGGCATGGTGGTGCGCCGGTCCACAATCTCGAGAAGCCGGTCGTTGGGGATCACAATCAGCGTGTCCACCGCCTGCTTCAGATTCTCTATTCCCATAAGAGCGTTGCTCATACGGGTCTTTGCCTCAAAACGGAAGGGCTTGGTCACCACGCCCACCGTCAGAATTCCCATATCCTTGGCAATCTTGGCAACCACAGGGGCAGCTCCGGTTCCGGTGCCGCCGCCCATGCCGCAGGTCACGAACACCATATCCGCTCCCTTTAAGGCCTGGGAAATCTCCTCTGCGCTCTCCTCCGCTGCCTTCTCGCCAATCTCAGGCCTTGCGCCTGCGCCAAGTCCCTTGGTCAGCTTCTCGCCAATCTGCATGGCCGTAGGGGCTTTACAGAACTGGAGGGCCTGCTTGTCCGTATTAATTCCAATGAACTCCACTCCCGCAATATTCTCGTCAATCATGCGGTTTACCGCGTTATTGCCCGCGCCGCCTACACCTACAACTATAATCCTGGCGGAATTCTCCGACTCATTTATCTTAATCTCTAACAAGATACATATCCTCCTTTATTCCCCTGCTTCCATAGATTATATATAAGTAATCCTCAAAAGTCTAGTCTATTTAATATGATATTTTATTTTAGAAAAAATATCAAGCCCAAATTCATTTCCTTTTAAAAGTTATTCCCGCATGGCTGTTGGCTTCGGTATAGTTTTCCAGCATCAGCACGCCCCTCTCATCCATGAGCTGGGGCTGATCCGTGAGAATATCATGCAGGGTGGATATTTTTCCGTCAATATCCCTGTTATCTCCCAGCGTGACCTCCATCTGCCGGATGTACAGAACTGCTTGTCCCTGTGAATCATATTCAATGCGGTCCACAGGAATCCCATAGAGGGAGAGCTGCTGGGTCAGATTCAATATTTCCTGAAAAATATCCGGATCCTCCACAGGAAGCGGCTTATAGAGCACAATCTGTCCGAAGTCCAGTCCCGTAATCCAGGGCACCCCCTCCAGCTTCTCGCTGGAGCTCTCCACAATGATCCCATCCCGGTCAAAGTACATGCAGCTGCTCATGTAAGACACATAGCCCACAATGCTTTTTTCGTAGACAATGATCTCCACATCAAAGGGGCTGTGAAATACGATCCGATAATCCTCCACAAAGGGAATCTGGCGGTGGGGCTTCAGCCGGTCCTTCAGGTAGGCCGCCGCCGAATTCCTTCCCCAGGGCTCTGAAAAGAGGAGCTCCTCCAGCTCATCCGCCGTATACCGATCACTGCCTGTGACTGTTATATTTTGTATGCGCACCGTGAGAAAAAGGATTGCGCCCAGCAGAAAAAAAGCCAGGGCAATACCAATTCCTCCGTGATGCTTTCTCCAAAATCCTCTCATGTCCCATCCTCTTTTATCCATCGGATCTGGGCCCCCAGGGCAGACAGATCCCGGCAGATATCCTCATAGCCCCGTTCAATGTATCCGCACCGGCTGATGCGGGTCTCCCCGCAGGCAGCCAATCCTGCCGCAACCAGAGCCGCCCCGCCCCGAAGATCCGCGGCCTTTACGCTGGCTCCCCGCAGGGGCCTGACCCCCTCCACCTCAGCCCTTCGTCCGCTGATGCGGATCCTGGCTCCCATGGCGCAGAGGGCCTCTGCCGTGGCAAAGCGCTCCTCAAATACCCGCTCCTCAATATGGCTGATTCCCTGAGCTGCGGCCAGCAGGGCCATAAAGGGAGACTGCAGATCCGTGGGAAATTCCGGATACGGTCCGGTGCAGATATCCAGGCAGCAGGGAATCCTGTCCATGGACACCTGAATCCGTCCTGCGTTCTCCTCCGTGCGGATTCTGGCGCCTGCCCTTTCCAGCAGCCTGAGAGGCTCGTGAAGAAATGAGGGCTTGATTCCCTTCATAAGCACATCCCCTCCCACGGCGGCAGCTGCCGCCGCATAGGTTCCCGCCACAATCCGATCCCCCTCCACACGAAAGCTGCTGTCGTGAAGGCCGTCCACCCCCTGAATCATCAGATGCTCTGTGCCCATGCCGCAGATAACGGCCCCCATATTGTTCAGAAAATCACAGAGCTGTACAATCTCCGGCTCTCTTGCCGCCCCGTGGACCACGGTGACATCCCTTGACAGAACAGAAGCAAGGATGGCCTGCTCTGTGGCCCCCACGCTGGGATAGGGCAGGTGAAGCTCTGCCCCGCGGATTCCCTCACTGCCCCGGCAGACAAACAGATGGCCCTCCTCCTCCCGAATCTCTGCCCCCAGCCCCTCCAGGACCTTTATGTGCAGATCAATGGGCCTTGCGCCGATCAGACAGCCGCCGGGATAACACCCGCTTCCCTCCCCCATTCTCCCCAAAAGAGCGCCCAGCACCACAATGGATGAGCGCATGGCGCTTACAAAATGGTCCGGAACCGCTGTGTTTTCTATATGGCTGGCATCAATGGCCAGACAGCCTCCCTGGCGCTCCAGCCGGCACCCCAGATATTCCAGGATGTCTGCCATGCAGGACACGTCCCGAATCACCGGGACATTCATGAGGACCGTTACCCCCCTGTGGAGAAGGGCCGCTGCCATCATGGGGAGAACGGCATTTTTCGCGCCCTGTATGGAAATCTCCCCCTTTAAGGGGAATTGGCCGTAAATCTGTATCTCTGACAATGGGGCACCTCCTGGCATATACTGATAAGAGCACGCTCTATATAAAAGCATATGCCGGGAAATATCCCCTCGTGCAGGTCCATTCCGCGCAGGCGGCTAGGTCTCCAGCTTGATCTGGTTCGACACGCTGAGCACCACCCCCATCTCTGCGAGAAGGAAGAGAATGGATGTGCCTCCATAGCTGATAAAGGGAAGCGTGATGCCTGTGTTGGGGATGGTGTTGGTCACCACCGCAATATTTAAAATCACCTGAATGGCGATGTGGCCCATAACGCCCACCACAAGCATGGCGCCGAACAGATCGGGCGCATTGTTTGCGATAACCATAAAGCGGTAGATCATAAAGAGGAAGATCAAAATGATGGAGACCGCCCCAAAAAGCCCCAGCTCCTCACAGATAATGGCAAAAATCATATCATTCTGGGACTCCGGCAGAAAGCCCAGCTTCTGAATGCTCTCCCCCAGACCCTGGCCCACCAGGCCGCCGGAGCCAATGGCATAGAGGCCCTGGAGAACCTGAAAGCCGTTCCCCATGGGGTCGGACTCCGGATTCAGCCAGGCCTCGATCCGGTTAAACTGGTAGGGCTTTAGAAGGCCGATCTGCAGAAGGGCATTTCCAATGGGGCCGGCCCCGGCCAGAATCCCGAGAGCCCCCGCTCCCATGGCAAAGAAGGGCCATTTTACCTTGCACGCCACAAACAGCATGACAAACGCAATGCCGCAGACAATGATTCCCGAGCTCAGATTATTCATCGCGATGAGACCGGCCAGGGGAAGCGCCAGGGCGGCCACAGTCAGCGCATTCTTAGGCCGGTTGATCTTATTTCCCATGGAGGTGATCACCGCCGCCAGCATGACGATCAGGGCGATCTTGACGAACTCTGTGGGCTGGAAGCTCACAGGACCGATGCCAAGCCAGCGCTTCTTTCCGTTGGCCTCTGTTCCTACAATGCTCACCGCGATCATCAGCACATAGGACAGGATATAGGCAGCCACGGAAAATCGGGCAAAGATGTGGTAATCCATCTTGGAAATAATGAAAAGGCAGAAAAAGCCGAAGGCCGCGATGGCCGCCTGCCGCTGCATAAAGTACGCCCCATTTCCCCCGTACCGGGGATCCAGCTGTGCCGAATAGGAGCTGGCGCTGTAGATCATCACCAGGCCGAAGGCAGTGAGAAAGATGATGGAAAACAGCAGGCTGTAATCGTAAAAATGACGGATCTTCTTTTTCTTTTTTACATGTGCCGCCTGCTGCTGCTCCACAGCCGCTCCCGAAGCTCTTCTTTTTGCCATACGCATCTACCTCCTACAGCTCCATGACGCACTCCTTAAAAATACGGCCCCGCTCCTCATAATTTTTGAACATGCCCCAGCTGGCGCAGGCGGGACTCAAGAGCACACAGTCTCCGCTGTCCGCATACACAGCGCAGACCTGTACAGCCTCCTGCATATCCTCCGCATACATAATCTCCGTAAACCCGTGCTCCTTGGCACAGGCAGCAATCTTATCGCGTGTCTGGCCGATGAGCACCAGATACTTGACCCTTC
>CALWMT010000204.1 GCA_944382045.1 uncultured Enterocloster sp.
GCGGGCTAGTCATTTTTAAGAAATGCTCCAGACATGGCTCCACGCCGAAGTTGGTCAGGGCGGAGCCGAAGAACACAGGGGACAGATCTCCCCGGCTCACCCGATCCATGTCCAGCTCGTCGCTGGCCCCGTCCAGAAGCTCGATATCATCCCGCAGCTGGGCGTGGTAATCCGGGCCGATCACTGCGTCCAGATCCTCTGAGTCGATGGAAAATTCCCGGCTGGCCACCTCCTTGGCGCCGCCCATGGCAGCGGTGAAGGTGGTAATTTTCTTCGTAAACCGGTCATAAACGCCCTTAAAGCTCTTTCCGCAGCCAATGGGCCAGTTCACCGGGCAGGTGCGGATGCCCAGCACCTCCTCGATCTCGTCCACCAGCTCGTATGGGTCCCTGGCCTCCCGGTCGAATTTGTTGATAAAGGTAAATATCGGTATATGGCGCATGACGCAGACCTTAAACAGCTTGATGGTCTGGGCCTCCACGCCCTTTGACCCGTCGATGACCATGACCGCGGAGTCCGCAGCCATCAGGGTCCGGTAGGTATCCTCAGAGAAGTCCTGGTGTCCCGGCGTGTCCAGGATATTGATGCAGAACCCCTCGTAGTTAAACTGCATGGCGGAGGAGGTGACGGAAATTCCCCTCTCCTTCTCTATGTCCATCCAGTCGGACACCGCGTGCTTGGCGGCCTTGCGGCCCTTCACGGTTCCCGCCAGGTTGATGGCTCCTCCGTAGAGGAGGAACTTCTCCGTCAGTGTCGTCTTGCCCGCGTCCGGGTGGGATATAATGGCAAAGGTCCTCCGCCTCTTAATTTCTTCTTCCAGCTTTGTATCTGTCTGTGGCAACTTGCTTCTTCCTCCATCCTTCTTAAACTTTTACCATTGTAAATTGATTGCGTGGCAAAGTCAAGGACTATGCGTTCGAACTGGGGGCCCAAACTGCGGGCCGTGCGCCTGGGCTGGCCGTCTGTCCGCGCGCCTGAGAACCGCCGCCTGTGCGTCTGGACCGTCCTCCTGTGCGCCCGGGGCGCCGCCTGTGCGTCTGGGCCGTCCTCCTGTGCGCCGGGGCGCCGCCTTACGCCTCCATCCGCTCCCGGATCTCCGTGAGAATCTGATGGGCCGCCTCCTCCTTGCTCATGAGCGGCAGCTCCCGGTCCCCGTCCGCTGTGATCAGGGTGATCCGGTTGGTGTCCGTGCCGAAACCGGCCCCCTCTGCCCTGAGGCTGTTGGCTGCGATCATGTCCACATGCTTCTTGGCAAGCTTGGCGCGGGAGTTTTCCAGCAGATGCTCTGTCTCCATGGAAAAGCCGCAGAGGAACTGTCCCTCCCTCCGGTGCTCTCCCAGCCAGGCAAGGATGTCCTGGGTCCGCTTCAGAGGAATGGACAGGTCCCCCTCCTTCTTCTTCACCTTCTGATCCGCCCGCTCCACCGGGGTGTAGTCCGCCACCGCCGCGGCCTTGATGATAATGTCCTGGGCCGCGCTGCGCTCCGTCACGGCCTCAAACATATCCTGGGCGCTCACCACCGGCACCGTGTTCACAAAGAGCGGCGGCGCCAGATGCACCGGGCCTGTAACCAGGGTCACGTCCGCTCCCCGGAAGGCTGCGGCCCTGGCGATGGCATAGCCCATTTTCCCGGAGGAATGGTTGGTGATATAGCGCACCGGATCAATGGCCTCCTGGGTGGGCCCGGCGGTCACGAGGATCCGCTTCCCCGCCAGATCCTTTTCCCAGGCTGCCTCCCGCAGAATGTACTCTAAGAGCACCTCGGGCTCCGGCATCTTTCCCGCGCCGGTATCCCCGCAGGCCAGATATCCTTCCGCCGGCCGGATTACCTCCATGCCGTAGCGCTCCAGGGTCTTTAAATTGTCCTGGAGAATGGGGTTTTCGTACATCCGGGTGTTCATGGCCGGAGAAATGATCCTTCTGCAGGTGCAGGCCATAACCGTGGTGGTCAGCATGTCGTCCGCGATGCCGTGGGCGATCTTTCCGATCACATTGGCCGAAGCCGGGGCAATGAGAAATACGTCCGCAGCCTTGGCCAGGGCCACGTGCTCCACGCTGAATTCAAAATTCCGGTCAAAGGTATCCACCAGGCATTTATTGCCGGTGAGTGTCTCAAAGGTGATGGGGTTGATGAAATTTACAGCATTTTTGGTCATAAGCACATGGACCTTTGCCCCCTGCTTCACCAGGGCGCTGGCCAGATAGGCGATCTTGTAGGCGGCAATGCTGCCGGTAATGCCTAATAGTACGGTTTTTCCTTTTAACATACGCTTTTCTTTCCTCTTGTTCTGTGGTAAAATTCCTGTGACAGTTTTTATAAGCAAATATCCGGACTGCCTGCGCAGTCTCAAACAGTTACAGTATAGCATAGATTTATCTTCTGGGAAAGGAGCAAGCTATGATCTTAGCAATTGATATGGGAAATACAAATACCGTCATCGGGGGCATCGACGAGAAGGAGACCCACTTCATCGAGCGCGTCACCACAGACCAGGGAAGGACGGCTACGGAGTACGCCGTCACCATCAAGAGCATCCTGGAGATGCACGAGATCTCCCCCAGGGAAATTGAGGGGGCGATTCTCTCCTCCGTGGTTCCCCCCTTAAATGCGGTCATTCTCTCTGCGGTGAAGAAGGTTCTCGGCATCCGCCCTCTCCTGGTGGGTCCGGGAATCAAGACCGGCATCAATATTCTTATGGACAATCCCAAGACTGTGGGAAGCGATATGATCGTGGACGCGGTAGCCGCCACCCATGAGCATCCTCTGCCCCTGGTGATCATCGACATGGGCACTGCCACCACCATGAGCGTGGTGGATCAGAAGGGAAATTATGTGGGGGGCGTGATCCTGCCGGGCCTCAAGGTCTCCCTCGACTCCTTGAGCGGCAAGACTGCCCAGCTGCCCTACATCAGCCTGGAGCTTCCCGACAAGGTCATCGGAAAGAACACCATTGACTGCATGCGGGCGGGCATTATTTTCAGCAACGTGGATATGATCGACGGCATCTTAGACCGCATGGAGCGGGAGCTGGGCGAGCCGGCCACAGCGGTGGCAACCGGCGGCCTGGCACGGTTCATCACGCCGCTGTGCCGGCACAAGATCCACTACGACGACGCGCTGCTCTTAAAGGGGCTTTTGATTTTGTATCGGAAGAATGCGTAAGCCGCAAAATTTTTTTGTGTGTAAAAGAGCAGGGACCCGGCACAGCTTCTTCGCTGTGCCGAGCCCCTGCTCTTCTTTATGCAATTGGAGACTGCATTTTATTGGATCCATGCTCCATCTGCTCCTACCTGATAGCCATCGGGTGTGGTTTCATCCACATACATGGAGCCATACGGCCTTGAAGCAGAGCCATTGTAGGTCCAGCCGCCTGCTGCCGGGTCAAACTCCCAGGTCACAGCAGGTGCATCCGGATTAAAGAAATACCATTTTCCATCAATCATCTGCCAGCCAAGAAGCATCTCACCGGTGCTGGGGCTCATATAGTACCACTTGCCGTCCTGATCATCATAGTGCCAGCCGGTCAGCATGGTTCCCAGCATACCGTCGGAGGTTCTGTGCATCCAGTACCATTTTCCGGTCCTTCTGTCAAGATACCATCCGTATTCCATAATACCGTTTTCCGCAAAGCTGAACCATCCCTCATCCGGCTGATCGCCCACTGCGTAGGGGTTCTTTACATACGCCCACTGATCGTAAAGCATTGTGCCGTTGTTGAGGATGAATTTCCACTGATGCCACTCAGGCGCTGTAACCGGGGTCGCACCCTCAGGCACGTCCTCGCTGATCGGAATCATGATGTTATCGGGATCCATATGTACCCAATTTCCGTCAACGCCTGCGGTGTACGTGGAGCCGCTTGCTCCCGGACCTGCTCCCGGTCTGCTGGAGCCGCTGCTGTCACTTCCGCCGTCGCCGCCGTGACTGTCATGATCCGTATCCGGCGTATCGGTGCCGCTGTCATCAAGCTTCCATATCAGCATGAAGGGGCTGAAGGCGTCCTTTCCTGTTTCAGTAGAGAATTTGATATAACCACCCTCTACCGCAACAGATACCGAAACTACCGGAGCATCTGCAATAGCCTTTGCGACATCCTCATAGTAGTTTTCTCTATGCAGCTCTTTAAAATGCAGAAGAGTAAACTCTGTATTACTGTCCGTTCCTTCCGGAAGCGGCATATAAACTGTCGTCGGCTGATCGCTAGTAATCCATGCGTTACCATTATTGTAATCTACAAGGTCAAAGTATCTGGTGATACTCTCATAGCCTGCCTCAGCTGCTGCCTCGCTACTCATACCCAATGCTTCCTGGAAGCCTCTGTCAACCAGAAGCTGCTGTCTGTTATCAGACAAATCCAGAATTTCATCGGAAAGAAGTCTGATGTCAGCGCTATCTCTGTCAAGCGGACGCTCCGGGTTACCATTGATATGAAGCTGCGCTTCTTCCGGAACCACTGCAGCTGCACGACCTTCCTCTATCTGGAGTTCTGCTTCATTGGAAGCTACTGGTCTGAGCACATCTTCCGCATTGACATAACGAACAATCAGGGTCGAGGGGTTAATGGTGATGCTGTAAATCACATTTGTTCCATCCTCATAAGAGGCTTCAATCACAACTGGATAATTGGATGCCAAAACTCTGTGTCCATCTGGACCTACCAACAGTCCATCTGCGCCTTCGCTGCTTCCTGCAACAGCATTTACCGCTGCATTCTTCAATACAACTGCCGCATTATATACACCACCCATGTCATCGTTAGGTCTTGCTGCGGCATCTCCATCCTGCCAGTAAACCGCATCGAAAAGGTCTAATGTTTTAAGCCCCTCATATCTTACTCCGTTGATCGCAATAGCGGTAATTGCATCGTCCTCAACCGCTCTATTGGCCTGCTCATATCTGAGAGCAAGTACCGGGAAACCATCTTCCTGAACACCACCTGTGTAGATAGAGGTGTCATAGGGCCTCAGTGTTGCAGACTGGAAGTTCTGTTCCGTGTCTACGTTGCCATCTCCGTTCAGATCGTCTCCGTATACCGCAATGTATGTTAATGTCTGCGCCTCTGCTT
>CALWMT010000205.1 GCA_944382045.1 uncultured Enterocloster sp.
CTGGAAAGGCTTATGCTTCCCGGGACAATCCGCTATATTGAAGAGGCGGCCTTCCATGAATGCTCTTCCCTGCGCCTGCTTCAATATCAGGGAACGGAAGAGCAGTGGCAAAAAAATGTGGATGCGGATGATGATATGCTGGCATGCTGCCCGGTGCGGGTGACATGCCGGGACAGGATATAGCATCGCTATCCGATGTCTGCTAAGGGAGAACAAGCATGAGAAGAAAGCAGGAAAACCGCTATAAAATCTCTATAGAAAAGGAATTAAAACTTGCGGAGCGGCAGGAGGATGCTCTGCGCCGGGCAGCAGTAAAACAGGAGGTTCCCCGCTGGCGGACGGCCCTTGAAGAAAAGGTGCCGGAAAAAATTTACGGCAATCTGAAAAAGGCCTTCTGCAAGGCGTTTCAGATTGTTTTTGAAAAGGGAGGCGGCATCATTGAGAAGACCTACGACCGCGAATCCATCCGGGAGGACCTGGAGATTCGAGCATTTGCCTTCCAAATCAAGGGAGACCGGAAATCCCTCAAAAGCATTCGAAAGGATGCCAGCGCCTCAAACCTCCGCAATATGGCAGTCACCAGCCTGGAGGGGATTGGCCTGGGGGCGCTGGGAATTGGCCTTCCGGATATTGTCTTGTTTGTCGGTATTCTGCTGAAGGGGATTTACGAGATTGCTCTGCGCTACGGGTATGACTACACCTCGGACGGGGAGCGCTATTTTATACTGAAGCTTATGGAGGGGTCCATGCAGAAGGGGGACGCCTGGGAGGAGTGCAGCCGGGAGGTTGATGAGCTGGCAGCAGCGGGGAAGGATTTGAACGGCACGCCGGAGGCGGTGAAGGATCAGATCCCGCATACTGCGGAGGCATTTGCCGCGGATATGGTCGTCCTGAAATTTATCCAGGGCCTGCCTGTGGTGGGAATACTGGGCGGAGCGGGAAATCCTGTCTATTACCGCAGAGTTATGAAATATGCGGAGCTGAAATACCGCAGGAGGTATCTGCTGGAGCTGCAGAAGCGTGTGGAGAGCGCCCAAGAGGGTATGGGCGGGTAGGGATATGTCAAAGACAATGCTGCTTATGTCCTGATATGAACAATTACCAGCGAAAAGGATAAAAACATCCCCATAGATAAGGCGCCTCTGGCACCTGTCTCTATGAGGATGTTTTTCAGTCTCTAAAGCGTCTATCTTAAATTATCCTGGAAGCTCTTAATCTGCGCTTCCTCATATTCTCCCCGGTAGGAGCCGGAGAGGAACCGGTCCGCGGCCTCCTGCCGCAGCTGGCTCCAGGACTGGGCCTCCTTCTTCACCAGGATGGGGAAGAAGCAGACGCCGTTTTTCTTGGCTGCATCGTAGTCGCCAGGGGCATCGCCCACCATCATTGCCTGGTCGAGGGCGTAGCCCTTCTTTAAGAGCTCCTGGATGCAGAAGGCCTTGCTGCCGTCATTCTGCGTGAGCACCAGATCCATATACTCCAGGATGCCCTCCTTCTCCCACTCATCCATCACGGCCTGAAGATTGGCGGAGGAGACAACTACCAGATCCGCCCTTCCCTTGAGGGAGGCCAGAGCCTCCTTCACGCCCGGGAACGCCTTCTTCTCATCCTCGGAGAGAGCGGTGATGCCCTTGTTTACATTGATGGACCAGTTCAGAGCCTTTTTCAGCGCCTCTGTGCTTCCAGCATCAGGCGCGCCGGCCTCCGCTGCCGCGATGGCGTCCTCCAGGCTCTTGTTGGACAGCTCCCCTGTGGTCTCAATCCAATTCTCCAGGGCTTCCAGCCCGGGGATTTTCCGGTAATCCGCATCGATCTCTCGAAGAATCATTCCCAGAGCCTTATAGCGGTTGATGCCGCGGGTTCCGGTATAGAGGTTGATCGCATTCCACCGGGCCAGCAGCGTATCCTTCCACTCCTCCAGCCCCCACTCAGCCACCATGCAGGGGCCGAAGCAGCGGTAGTGCTTGATATCCATGGTATCCATGGCGCAGCCATCTGAGTCAATGCAGATCAGATAATCGCTGCCCCGTTTAAATTCTTCCAGTCTGCTTCCCATACAATCTCCTTACTGGATGGTGTACATAGCGATCTCATCGATTTCCCGGTTGGTGGAAACAATGATATCCTTCCCATCCTTCACATAGTGGTATACATTGGCGGAACCGCAGTCCTCGTCCAGAATCTGCGTGTCAAATTCCTTCTTCTCCTCGTTCCAGAAGAAGGCGATGAGATTTCTCTTGCCCTTTCTGTGGCCGATAACCACTGCCGGGCGGCCGCAGAGGCTTCCGCCATAGATGGAGTGGGCAAATTCTGCCGGCTCTCCATACTCGTAGACGCGCTTAAATCCGCCGTCCTCATTCCGGTAGATATAGATATACTGGCCGTGGAAGGGGGAGATCACAGCCAGCTCCTCCCTGCCGTCCCCGTCAAGATCCAGGAGAACGCCGTCGCTTGCCGGATCCGATATAAGCTGCTCGATGGTCCATTCCTTATCGGGTGCTTCCGGCGGCGTGAAGGCGTAAACGCCCTCATCGCAGCTGATGATGGCAGTCTCGAGGCCGCCGCGGATCACCTTGTAGTAGCCGTGGTTCTTGGTCATCCCCTCCTTGATCACGGAGAGCTCCAGCTGATTGTCCTCGGAATAGGAGGACAGATCATCGGGAAGAACACCGGCATAGACCTTGCCCGGATGGGTCCAGTCATCTTTGTACTCATGATCGGACTTGAGGGCGCAGGCGATCAGATAGCGCACGCCGTTTCTGGAAATGATGTCGAAGCGGTGCACAAAGGGGAGCTCGCGGAGTACAGAAACCTTCCACTCTCCATTCTCGGGGCACACGCGCACGATTTTGGCCTCCTTGGAATCATTGGGAGAGTAAAATTTGTGGGTGGCGAGAAATTCACCATTGCTTCCCGGAACCTGCACCATGCTCATGGTGCCGCCGGGGCCTTCCCAGACCGTCTCCTCATAATTTCCATCCAGGTCAAAGAGCTGGCAGGGATCCTGCTTCTCCGCCGCCACCAGGATATGATCTTTGCCATTGTAGTGCAGAGGCGCCACAGAATAGCACTTTGTCAGGGTGCCGATTACTTTCTTTTCCACTTTCATAATTGACCTCTTTCTTGTGAGAGGGCCGCAGGAAAGCACTTTACTGCCGGGCAGCCTTGGGCTGTCCAAATTTCGCGCCTGCCTGCGGCCTCCTTATCATTATTTTCCGCGTAACGGTCCTGAATCGTTACATTACTGCTTATCTAATATGGGACGCATCATGGAGCTGGCCTGCACCAGATCCTGCTTCCAATCCGGATTACCTGTGTACCAGAACTCCGTCACGAAGCGCCGTACGCCGCATTCCCAGGCGGTCTTGATACCGGCCTCAAAATCCACGTGGCCGGTGCCGAAGGGAACCTCCCGGAATACGCCGGGAACCGTCTCCTTCAGGTGCATGGAGGTGAGATGGCCGATCCCCAGACGGATGTCATCGCACACATCGGTCCCATATGTCTTGGCCGCATTGGTCAGGTTGCCGAGATCCGGATAGACGCCCAGATACAGGGAGTTGACCTCATTTACATACCGCATGGACTTTTCCACCGTGTTCATGAACTCGGTCTCCATGGTCTCAAAGCCCAGGACAACGCTCCTGCGGGCGGCCATATCCACGGCCCTTTTCAGGTTTTCGCCGAAGAGGCGGCGGGTTTCCTCCGTTCCCTCCTCGTAGTACACGTCATAGCCTGCCAGCTGGATCACACGGATGCCCAGGTCATCCGCCAAAGCGATGGCCTTTTCCATGATCTCCATGCTCCGGGCGCGGGTGGCTGCGTCGGGGCTTCCCAGAGGATACTTGCGGTGGCCGCTCAGACACATGCTGCGGATGGGAAGTCCCACCTTGTCCATGGTCTTTAAAAGCTCCAGGCGCTCCGCCGCGGTCCAATCCAGCCTGGCAAGCTTTGCGTCGGTCTCATCGATGCTGATCTCCACAAAATCAAAGCCGGCATTCTTTGCCTCGGCCAGCCGCTCCTCCCAGGAGAGGGTGGAGGGCATGGCCTTCTCGTATAAACCTAAGGTATATGCTTTCATGAAAGCCTCCAATTACAGAAGAGAACGGAAGGGGATGTTCTGGGGATGCTCGAAGCAGTCCTCAAAGCCTCTGCGGTAGTGATACTCCCTCTTGTCCTTGTCTGCCGGATATACATACTTGCCGCCTACGTCCCAGATGAAGGGATGGAACTTGTAGTCCAGGCGGTACTTCTTCATCTCATAGAGCACGTTGATCTCATTGGTGTCGGCCTTGAAGTTGGTCCAAACATCGTAGTGGATCGGGATAACCACCTTGCAGCGAAGGGCTTCCGCCATACGCAGGATGTCAACGGAGGTCATCTTGTCCGCCATGCCTACCGGGTTCTCGCCATAGGAGCCGAAGGCTACGTCGATATCGTGATCCTTGCCGTGCTTTGCGAAGTAGATGGAGTAGTGGGAGTCACCGCTGTGGTAAATGTTGCCGCCGGGGGTCTTTACCAGGTAGTTGACAGCCTTCTCGTCCATATCCATGGGGCAGATGCCGGTGAGTTCTTCCCGGTTCTCGGAGGTGTCATCCGTGGTTACCAGGCAGGTGCGGTCAAAGGAATCCAGAACAACAACCTCGATGTCCTTGATCTTGATCACGTCGCCGGGCTTTACGATGCGGCAGCGGTCCTCGGGAACGCCCCACTTGATCCAGGTCTCCACGGACTTCTTGGGTCCGATGAAGGGAACGGGGATTTCCTTGCCGTTCTCATCAACCGTGGTCATGCCGCTCTGGATTACATGGGCTGCGTAGTTGGGATCCATGTGGTCCTGATGATAGTGGGTGGCGAATACGGCATCCACCTGCTTTACAGCAAAGGGATCCAGCACGAAGGGAACTGCGCGCAGGTTGGGCTGCATCATCCGGGCGCCGCACATGTTGGCCATCTGATGGCCGGGCTTCATCTTGCCGTCGCCGTGGGTCCGCTTGCCGTTTCCGCACCAGAAGTCGATGGTGATATTGCAGCCGCCGGGGGTCTTGAACCAGATGCCGGT
>CALWMT010000206.1 GCA_944382045.1 uncultured Enterocloster sp.
CATCACAATATTCTGCCTCTCAATCACATTGTCCGTGTCCGGCGTAAACCCCGCCTTCCTGCAGTAATACATCTGAATCTCCTGCATATCGTTGTCGGCGTCGGCAAAGAGAAAGCTCCCGGAGGAGAGCTCCGATAAGGCTACGCTCTCCTGGCCGGCCAGGGGACCAGCCGCGCTGGCTGTGACATAGAGGGGCTCCTTCGCCAGGCACACCGCCTCCTCATCCTTTGAGGGGAAAATCGTACAGAAAAAGCAAAACTGCACCTCCGGGTCCATTCGGGCATGATTATAGCCCTTTAAGACAAACCATGCCTCCGGGTGCCGTTCCTTAAACCTGTGAATCAAATAGGGAAGCGAGCTTCCCGCCGCGCTGAGCGCAATGGTCAGGGTGCGGGAAAATTCCTCATTGTCCTCCCGAATTTCCTTAATGCAGTTGTCATACAGCCTCAGAACGCGCTCCGCCATCTGCAGAAATTTCTCCCCGTTGGCATTCAGTCCAATCCGGTTGCGCCCATGGTAAAAGAGGGGTGCTCCCACCTCCTCCTCCAGCTGGCGCACCATGCGGGAGAGGGCCGGCTGTGTCACATTCAGCTGCTTCGCGGCCGCTGTCAGCTTCTCGCAGCGGGCAATTGTATAAAACGTGTGCAGAGTCTGAAAATTCATATATTCCCCTCCTTCACAGGTTCCTTTCCTTCCAGCAGCCGCCGGATGGCTGCCTGCCTTGCATTTGCCCCGATAGTAGCACAAAATCCCGGCAGGTGCAAGCTCTGCTATTCCATTTTTGTTATACTGCATGTCAACTTTATCACTTTACATTCCTAAATTCCCACTTTATAATTCAGACATAACAATCCAGGGCATCAGGAAACAGGGCCCGAGACCAAAATCGTCCTGGACAGCTGTATACATCATACTTAGGAGGGACAAACATGATTATTGTTATTATTCCCGTGCTCTTTCTCATGCTGGTAAGCGCGGTAAAAAAGGTTCCGCTCATCGGAGGCAATCTGATTGCGGCATTTATCGGCACCGGCGTTCTCGCTCTGCTCTTAGGCGGAGTTTACAATCCTGTCGTGTGGGCGCAGGCCTGGCTCACCGGCTTAAATCAAGTGGCCTTCATCATTTTCATTGTCATCTTTGGCTCAATTTTTTCTGCTCTGCAGGTGAAATCCGGAGCAATGGATACGGTGCTGAATGTGCTCCGCGCCGTATTCGGCCATACGCCGCAGGGCCTCGTTCTCTCTATTCTCATCGCCATGTGTCTGGGCGGCTCCCTGGTAGGCACAGTGGCTGCCGTAGGCGCCGTTATCGGCATGCTGGTGGTACCGGCTATGGATGATATGGGGCTGGACCCGGACATGAACTGTGCCATCATCGTGACCGGAGGCTCTCTGGGCGCTATCATGCCGCCTATCTCGAACGCCATCAATGTGGCCTGCTCCATCCTGGGCATTCCCACAGACAAGGTGCTCCAAATCAGCTATCTGACCGTAGGAGCAGCCTTTGTTCTCACCTGTATTTTCGTCTGTAAGGTATACATTGGAAATAAATATCAGATGCCGCAGCATCTGATTCCCAAGGAAAAAGCTTCTGCCATCCTGAAAAGAGAGTGGAGGAACCTGATTCCCCTCATGGTGCTCATCCTTCTTGTGGCCTTAAACAGCATCCCCGGCATTTCCCTCGATGTGACCAAGGTTCTCATGCAGGCAGTTCCTGTAGGCGGCTCCAATCTCTACGCATCCTTAAGCGCTCTGCCTGTCATCGGACAGATAACCAACAACATCGTAATGGCTCTGTTTGTGGCCATTGTGGTGGCCATCGCCATCACTCCCAAGCTCCGCCAGAATCTGGGGCCGGACCTGGCAAAATCTATGCGCACCATCCGGGTAAGCGTTCTGATTCAAATTTTTGCCGGCTTCTTCCTGGGCGCCTTCCGGGCTGGCGGGCAGATTGAGGTCATTTCCGAATGGGCGGCAGGCCTAAGCGCCGTGGCATTAAAGCTGGGCGGCGCCGGTTCCCTGATTCTGGGAGGCATGCTGGTAGGCGCTCAGAGTACCACCCAGACCACCCTGCTCCCCATCCTTGGCCCTGCCTGGATGGCTACCGGTGTCAGCGACGTCTATGCGGCTGTGGCCAGCTCCCATCTGGCTGCCGCCGGCCAGGGACTTCCCCCGGCAGACCTAAACACCTTTGTCATCGCCGGACTGGTGTCCTCCCTGCTGCACCGGGAGGTCAACCCCATGAAATCCATGATACTGACCGCTCCCTACTGCATCCTGCTGGCAGTCATCGGCCTTGCCTTCCTCTTCATCTGACGGGCAGGGCGGAAGTTTTGCACACTGCATACACTACTATTTTAACAGGAGGTTCCATCTATGAGACTGAACAAAGAGTATATGGGCACCATCGCCCTGTCCCCAGAGACGGACGTAACCGCCGGGGAATTTTCCACCTGGACCATCACCTTCACCGCCGGGGAGTACGGCATTGACGACGGCGGCACCATGGTCATCGCCTGGAAGAGCGTCAGCGACTGGGATTCCCCCCAGTTTGACGAGCCGGACATGCCCGGCTACACCACGGTATCCACTACTGGACAGTGCCGCGTTACTGCCCGCTACGCCAAGTTTGTCCGCTCCTTCGGCAACAGCATCCTCATCGATGTAAACGGCGGCTACATCAAAAAGGGCGACCAGATTAAGGTGGTTCTGGGCGATACCTCCCAGGGAAGCTTGGGGATGCGGGCACAGTCCTTCTGCGAGCGGGAACACGAATTCCGGGTGTTTCTCGACCCCTGCGGCACAGCCCGCTACGAGGAGATGCCGGAACGTCTGAAGGTGAAAATCGTGCCCTCCTGCCACCACGAGATTCAGGCCATTGTGCCCGGGGCCGTGGCTGTGGGCGAGCCCTTTGACATCGCCATCCGGGCCCTGGACGAATTTGGAAATCCAACCGGCCGCTACAGCGGAACCATTGACCTTGCGGTGCCCGGCATGCGCACCGAGGGCATTCCCTCCCAGGTGGAATTTCCCGAGGGCACCGAGGGCGTCATCCGCATCCCGGGCTGCCGCATCCTGGAGGAGGGCTTCTGGAACCTGACCATAAACGACAAGGCCCGGGGATATTTTGCTTTGAGCAATGCCTCCCTCTGCGCCCCCGCCGGCAGTGCCCGCCGCCTCTTCTGGGGCGATATGCACGGCCAGACCCGCCAGACCGTGGGAACCGGCATGCTGGACGACTACTATTCCTTCGCCAGGGACAAGGCCTGCATTGACTTTACGGGCTGGCAGGGAAATGATTTTGAGGTCAGCGATGAAACCTGGCAGGACATTCGGGATTACACAAAGAAGTATGATGAGGAGGGCAAATTTCTCGTCTATCTGGGCTATGAATGGTCCGGCACGACTCCTCAGGGCGGCGACCACAATGTCTATTTCTTAAATGACAGCGAGGATTTCTATCCCAGCAGCAACTGGACCGCCACCACAGTTGACAACAAGAACAATGCCAATCCCATCACCGAGCTCCACGAGAAGCTTGCCGGCAGAGAGGATGTGCTCTTAATCCCTCACATCGGCGGGCGGTACGGAAATCTGGATTACTTTAATCCGGCATTTTCCAGCGTTATTGAAATTCATTCCCACCACGGCACCTTTGAGTGGTTTGCCTTTGACGCCATGAGACGGCGGATGAAGGTGGGCTTTATCGCGGCCAGCGACGACCACACCTGCCGCCCCGGCCTCTCCTACCCCTTAAGCGGCCACGGCAAATCCGCATCCGGAGCCTTTGATGTGGCAAACGGCTTTACCGGCGTCTTCGCGGATGCCCTGACAAAGCGGGCCGTCTGGGACGCCATCCGGGCCCGCCACTGCTACGCCTCCACCTTTGACCGGATTTATCTGGACACCCGCATCGGCAGCCTATTCATGGGAGATGAGGGAACCGTAAGCGGCGCGCCGCTCCTCTCCATCAAGGCCGCTGGAAACTTCCCCATTGAGGGCTATGAGGTTTACGACTGGGATAAAAAGCTCCTCTCCGGAGAGTGCTTAAAGCGGGACAGCCGCCGCATCCGCATCCGCTGGAGCGGTGTGGTCTACCGGGGCCGGGGCAAATCCCGCAAGTGGGACGGCATCCTCTATGTGCAGAACGGAAAGATTGTGGCTGCGGAGAAATACGCCTTTGACCGCATCGACCAGGGCATTGTCATCCAGTCCGACAAATACATCAAGTTCACCTCCTCCACCTCCGGGGATTACGACGGATTAATCCTCACGCTGGAGGCGGACTCTGACACCGTCATCAAATTCAGCTCCAAGGCCGGCACTGCCGAGGCCTCCTATCAGGAGATTTTAGAGCACGGCTTTGCAAAGGAGATGGGCGGGCTGAACTTAAAGCTTGAGATGGAGACAGCCTTTGAGGAAATCCCCGAGGCGGAGTACACCGCCCACAGCCGCCTGGATGTTAGCCGTGAGCTTCCCGCCGAGCCGGGTGCGCACGCCTACTGGGTGAAGGTGCTCCAGAGCAACGGGAACGCCGCCTGGTCATCGCCAATTTTTGTGGACGTGACGGAATAGCCGGGCGGTTCATCCGGGCTGTCCTGAAAACGTAGTTAAGCGGCAGCCTGCAATACGAGGCGGCGGTGATTAGCCGACCGCCTCAAAACCTCGCTCTGACGGAACAAGTCTGAAATCCCATCGCCTCAACTCTAATGCTGCCGGAATTGATATTTACCTTTTCCATGTCCCGACACTGGCTGGATGACCCCATATTCCACCATTTCCCTCAAAAGGTCAGAGGCTCTGGATGCTTTAATATCAATCACTTTCATTACATCTGACCGTCCAAAGATCGTCTGACCCGGAAATGCTTCACAAAGTTCCAAAATGTGACTTGCTGTTTTCGGCTGGAACAATTGATTATTTCACGCCAAGGGATCCGGGTCTGAGCTTTGCTCAGACCCACTGATTTTTCTCTCAGACCCAGCAATACG
>CALWMT010000207.1 GCA_944382045.1 uncultured Enterocloster sp.
ATCTGCAAAGGGTACAGGCCTTCTGCCGTGACAACGGCGTGTCCGAGAACGTGCTCTTTCTCACCGCCTTCAACTACTGCATCGGCATATTCAGCGGCGAGAAGGACGCCATCTCCACCAGCATCCACAGCGGAAGGACGGACGGGCGCTGGACCCGCCTGGCCGGCCCCCTGTTCCTCACCTACCTGTTCCGCTACACGGTCATCCCCCACGAGACGGTGCGGGATCTGCTGCGGAGAGCCGGGAAGCAGGTGATGGAGACCATGCGCTGCCATACCTCCACCATCCACGGGGACGAGATGTTCTTCCAGTACCAGGGGGATATTCTAAACATTAACGAGATCGGCGGCGCCCCGGCTGAGCGGCTGAAAATCCAGCTGGATGCCCTGCCCTTCCATCTCCAGGTGTTCTCAGACAGCCAGGGATATTTCTACGAGCTGCGCTACTGGGAGAACCGGTTTGACAGGGAGCAGCTGGCCATCTTTATGACCTGCATGGAGGTGATCGTGGAGGCCATGCTGGATGAGCCCTCAGCCCGGCGGCTCAAGAGCCACCTGCCGGAGCGGGTGTTCCCCAAGCATTATTTCATCAAGGCCAGCACAGTAAACCGCACCGTGGGATTTCGGCTCATCCAGGATATGGCCGGGGATATGGATGTGAAGGCCTATGTGCTGGACGACGCCTGCCGCAAGCAGCCCTTCGGCGGCTGGGGAAATCTCTATATCATGGATCACCCCACTCTGGGCTGGAAGGACAAGATCACCAACCCCTACGGGCCGGGTATCCTCTATCAGACCGGCCTCACAGCCCGCATCCTGCCTGACGGCACTCTGGATCTGCTGGAGCAGGGCGGGCGCACCGTCCTCATGGAGCGGCTGACCGGGCGAAGCTACGTGGACCTCTACGCCCTGGAGCGGCTGCTCTCCTCCTTAGAGGGCATCCACCGGGCCGAAGCCTATGTGCGCTGGGGCGAGGAACACAAGCTGGTGCTCACCGCAGATCTCTACTGCAGCAAGGAGCCCCAGCTCGACAAGCTGAATGAATATCTGAAGCAGCACTGGGACGAGCGGCTGCTGCCGGTGGACTTCCGCTGCATTGAAGAAAAGTAATCGAAAAGAGGTAATTTCTATGAGTACATCCTATGAGCGGACCTTCCGGGCCGATCTGCTGAAACGATATCTGGCCGAAACAGCGGGCCGCGCCCTGGAGCTTGGCACGCCGCAGGCAGAAGATCTGGCCCTCCGGGCAGGTGTCCTGGCTAATGAGCTTCTGCTTCCGGACTACGACAGCGACGAGGCCCTGGACGCGGCGGAGCGGCAGTATCGGGAGATGGAGGCAGAGCTTGCGCGGATGCAGGGGGACGCGGGGTGATGGGCCTCCCTGTAGTAATTAGAAAATAGCGGCCTTGTAAAGGCCGCGGCTCGAAGGTTGTTAAAAAGGGCTGTGAGAAAATAGGCGGCGGTTCGCTTCCCTATTCTCACAGCCCTTTTGTAACATTTCAATCTATCATTGCAGACGCTCCCGCAGCACCTCCACGCGGCAGCTGTGCTTCTTTCCTGTGTCCCCCTTCGCATAGGCAATCCCTACCGCAAGTATACGGCCGGTATACTCCGGCTTCTCCCCGATTTTACCGGCAAAACGCAGTGCATACTGCCGATCCTTTATCTGTTCGATGGCCTGCTCTGCTGCAGCCCCAGCCTTCAGCTCAATGATAATGGCGTCGTCATCCCGCTTAAACGGATAAAAAATATAATCCGCATATCCAACGCCTGCCTTATCCTCCCGCTCTATGCGGTAATAGTCAATAGCCTGCAGATACGCCCAACGCACAACTGCTCCCAGCTCTGCCTCGCTGTTGTAGATCAGCAGGGGACTTTCCGTATTATGGACAAACTGTATAATTTCCTCCATCGTTTCCGTGTCGCCCGCCTTTGTGGCCTGCAGCATACGCCCGGATTTCTTTGCAAGCCGGTATACATTCCCCATGGAGGGCTCCTTCTGCACTGCGGCTGCAAAGTTTCCCATCAGCTCCCGGTTGGGAATAGACACATACCCATTTTCATAGTTCAAAAAACCATACACGACCATGGCGGAAAAAATCTCATCTCTGGTCTTCAGCTCCATGGATGTGGCCGCATACTCCCTCACCTGCGCCGGAACCGGGATATCCGCAAGCATCAGGCCCACATCCTCCCGCACCTCGTCCACATTGGCGCCAATATAGTAAAATAACTCATCATAGGGGCCGGAGCTGGTCCAGTAATTTCCCAGATTATTATTTTCCAAAGCCAGCACCACGGACCTTGGATTGTAGACGCGATCCCCATTTTTTGTATGGTATCCGTCATACCACAGGCGAAGGCCCTCCCGGGTAACTCCTTGATAAACAGGGTTCCGTTCCTGATATCTGGAAAACAGCCTGTCCACCTCCCGATCTGTGAACCCAAAGGAATCCGAGTACTTTTCCTCAGAAACCATGGTGTATTCACAGAACATGTTCAGCTCTGAGCCGCTGGAATACTTTGCAATCGGAAGAATGCCCGTCATATACGCCAGCTCCACATATGCCTTATCCTTTAACAGGAGGCTTAAGAATCTGGTGAACTCTCGCTTATCCCCATCCTCTGCAAAATCCTGATGATAGATAAAATCCCATTCATCGAGCACAAAGATAAATTTCTCGCCGCCGCAGTACTCATAGATTCTGCGCAGCACATCCCACACTGCATCCGTCTCCCTGACCTTCACACTTGGGTAGGACGCAGACAAATCATCCAGCAAAATTTCCTTTATCCTGTCAATATACTGGCCGTATGACCGGCACCGTTCCGGCATCTCATTAAACATAATGTGAATAACATTATGCCTGTTCAAATGCTCCTGATACCATGGGAAGGAAGCTGCCTGCAGGCTGTCAAAAACTTGTCTGCTGTCCTCCCCCTTTCCAAAAAAGGACGCAATCATATTTGCCATAACTGTCTTGCCAAACCTGCGGGGCCGGGTTATGCACACATACTTCTGGAAGCCTCCCCGGATAGCCCCTCTGCCCTCTGGCGCGCTCTCATTCGTCTCTAAAATCGGCACAAGCTCACGCAAAATAGCCGTCTTATCCACAAAATAAGTACGGGAAGCCTCCTCCCGAAAAAGGCCGCACGCGCTGGTGCTGTTCAGGTAAAATCCCATCCTTCATCCGCCCCTTTCTTCCTCGCATATGCGAGCTGCACTGTTATTTCATTGTACCACAAAGCCTGCGGCAAGTGAACCACGCAGTTGACATTTCCTCCGCCCCATGCTATCTTCTTTGATAAATTGAAAGAAAGGAACTTACCTATGCGCTTCACCCACACTGTCCCCTGCTTTGACCTGTCCCAGATTGCCCAGTCCGGCCAATGCTTCCGCATGCATCCCCTGCCGCCGGAATTTTTTTCCGAGATACTGCCGTCCGCCGGGGACAGGGCCCCGGATCCCCCGCTCCCCGACCGGGGCTTCTCCATCGTAAGCCGGGGCCGCCTCCTTTTTATCCTTCAGGAGGGCCCGGAGATCACACTTCTCTGCGAAGAGTCCGACCATCCCTTCTGGCTCTCCTACCTGGATTTAGAGAGGGACTATCAGGCGGTCATCCGATCCATAAACTCCAAGGATGCCTATCTTGCCGCAGCAGCCCAGGCCGGAAGCGGCATCCGCATCCTGGCGCAGGATCCCTGGGAAATGATTATCACCTTTCTCATCTCCCAGCAGAAAACCATTCCCGCCATCCAGTCCCTGGTGGAAGCTCTGTCCCGAACCTACGGAAAGCCTATGGTCTTCCCAGGCAGAGCATTCTACTCCTTCCCCACGCCTGAGGAGCTCTCCCAGGCCTCCCTGGAGGACCTGCAGGCCCTGAAGCTGGGCTACCGTGCGAAATACATTTACCGCATCTGCCAGGACGTCCTCTCCGGATCCCTGGATCTGGAGGGCCTTAAGCAGATGGAATACGGGGAGGCCATGGAATACTTGACCGGTTTTTATGGTATCGGAAAAAAGGTGGCAAACTGCATCTGCCTCTTTGGGCTTCACCAGATTGGCGCGTTTCCCATAGACACCTGGATCGAAAAAATCCTCATGGAACACTACTATGACAAAAAGAAATACCGCCGTATCCCCAAAGCCCATCTTCTCGACCGAATCGTGGAAGACAGCTTTGGGCCATACGGCGGCAATGCCGGTATTATGCAGCAATATATTTTCTACTATGAACGTCTGCTGCAAAACAAAATCCGCATCATTTAAGCGGTGGTTCAGACGGCAGCACAGCCCCTCTGACCAGATTTAATTACTTAAAAAATCCCTTTTTCTTCGGTTTCTCCTCAGACTCTGAGGAAACCCCGGTCATAGCCTCGTCGAACCGGCGCAGGGCCTCCTTCTGGGCCTGGGTCATGCGCTCCGGCACCTGAACCACCAGAGTCACATAGTGATCGCCTCTAGCGCCTCTCTGCCGCAGGGAGGGAACACCCTTGCCCTTCAGCCGAACCTTCGTGTCCGTCTGGGTGCCGGGCCGCACCTCGTACTCCACCTCGCCGTCCACCGTCTTGATGCGGATGGGACCGCCCAGGGCCGCCTTGGCGAAGGAAATGGGTACTGTGGAGTAAATATTGGTATCCTGGCGTTTGAAAATGGGATGCTGGGATACAATGGCATCCACCAGCAGGTCGCCCCGCTCGCCGCCATTCACTCCAGGCTCGCCGCCGCCGGCCATGCGCACGCTCTGGCCATTGTCAATTCCGGCGGGAATCCGCACCTTAAACTTCTTGCGAACCGTCTTATAGCCTGTTCCGTAGCAGTCCGGGCACCGCTCCTTGATGATCTTGCCTGTGCCGTTACAGTCCGGGCAGGTCTGAACATTCTGTATCTGTCCAAACAGGGACTGCTGTGTATACATGATCTTCCCCTTGCCATTGCACTTGGGGCAGGTCTGCGGCGTCGT
>CALWMT010000208.1 GCA_944382045.1 uncultured Enterocloster sp.
TGAGGTAGATAGGCAGGAGGTGTAAGCACAGCAATGTGTGCAGCTGACCTGTACTAATCGGTCGAGGGCTTGACCAAAGATAGTTCGGTATGCGGTTTTGAGGGTATGTGAATATCTTCAAAACAGAGAAGCAAGATAAGCGCGAGTGGCTCAGGGGTGGAGCACCACCTTGCCAAGGTGGGGGCCGCGGGTTCGAATCCCGTCTCGCGCTCTTTTTTATTGGCTGGAAAGTCTTGAAAAATAAGGCTTTTCAGCTTTTTTTGTGGTGTGCCTGGCGGTGCGGGTCTTTTGTATTTTTACTACAATACAGCATTCTCCCTTCTGAAGTGAATTGACAAAAATTGGACGAATAATTATTCGCGAAAATACCCAAAATATTAGAGATATCATTCGTATTTATGCAATATTTAATTTCAAGATTGTTTTTAAACGCAAACAATGTTGAAACTGCACATTTTTTGATGGACAAAACGGGGAGGAAATGGTATAATTTTTAGCACAACTCGACACGAGGGGGAAGAATTATTACCAAATAATATCGGACTTTGAAGGTGGGTTAGTAAACAAAAAGGAGAGAATGTATAAAAAAAAGACTTGTAAGCTTTGCTCTTGCAGCAACTATGATCGCGTCCACTCTGGCAGGATGCCGGGGAGCGGAGCAGGCTACGGAAGCACCAGAGACTACGACGGCCCAGGCAGCGGAAGCTGGAGATGAGACTGAGGGGGAAGCCGCAGCAGAAGGAGCGGAGGGCGAGGCACAGGCCACAGAAAACTTCAAGATCGGTATTATTACCGGCACAGCTTCCCAGGGCGATGAGGAGATCACCCAGGCTAACAAGATGAAGGAAAAGTACGGCGACATGATTGTGACTGCCACGTATCCCGACAACTTCAGCACGGAGACTGAGACGGTTATTTCCAACGCGGTGGCTATGGCCTCTGACCCGGATGTGAAGGCGATTGTATGGTGTCAGGCCATTCCTGGAACTGCGGCAGCGATTGATAAAGTACGGGAGACCCGGCCGGATATGATTTTTATCTGCGGTACCCCCGGTGAGGATCCGGGTGTAATTAACCCCAAGGCGGATATTGTGCTCCAGGTGGATGAGCCCGGATGCGGCATCGTGATCCCGCCGCAGGCAGCCAAGCAGGGCGCCAAGACGATGATCCACTATTCCTTCCCCCGCCATATGAGCTACGCGCTGATTGTGGCACGGCATGAGAATTTGAAGAAGTACTGCGCGGAGAACGGCATTGAGCTGGTAGATGTGACTGCACCCGATCCCACGGGAGACTCCGGTGTGACCGGTGCGCAGCAGTTCATCCTTGAGGATGTTCCGCGGCAGATTGAGAAGTACGGTCCGGACACCGTATTCTTCACAACGAACTGTGGTATGCAGGAGCCTCTGATCCGCTCCGTATTTGAGAACAAGGCGATCTACACGCTGCAGTGCTGCCCGTCTCCCTTCCACGCCTTCCCGGCCGCATTGAATATTGATATGTCCGGCCACGAGGCGGATGTGGACTATATGCTGGAGCAGCTGCAGGCTAAGGTTACCGAGGCAGGCATGGGCGGCCGGGTTTCCACCTGGGCGGTTCCCTGCAATATGCTCTTTGTAGAGGCCGGCGTGGAGTACGCGAAGAAGGTTCTTGAGGGGCAGACAGACGGCGTTCTGGACGACGCAGTGCTTCGTGAGACTATCCAGGAGTGCGCGGGCGATGTGGAGATGACCGTTGACTACTACAAGGATGACGAGGGAAATGCGAAAGAGAACCATTACCTGGTGATGGCAGATTTCATCACATTCGAATAATTGTAACTGGATATCGAGCAGGGTGATGCAGCAAGAGGGTTTCGCCAGCGATGACTTTCAGCCACCGCAGGGCGAACCCTTTTCTTATCCCGCAGGAGTGTCTGGGGGATGCTCCTCTGTAAATCAGGAAATGGAAAAGAGGTTGAGAGATTGGAAAAGGATAAGCAGACCTATGTCCTGGAAATGGACAATATCGCCAAGGAGTATTCCGGCAACCGGGTGCTGAAGGGAGTAAATCTTCATATCCGTCCGGGGGAGATCCACGCGCTGATGGGGGAGAACGGGGCAGGAAAGTCCACCCTGATGAATATTCTCTTTGGAATGCCCGTGATTCACAACACGGGGGGCTTTGAGGGAACCATCAAGGTGGATGGAAAGCCGGTGCAGATTGATACGCCCTTAAAGGCTATGGAGCTGGGTATCGGCATGGTGCATCAGGAATTCATGCTGATTCCCGGATTTACGGTGACGGAGAATATTAAAATTGGCAGGGAGATCAGCCGGCCCAATCTAGTGAGCCGGTTTTTTGGCCGTTCCATGGAGACTCTGGACTTTGAGGCTATGGAGCGGGATGCCAGGAAGGCGCTTAAGACCATCGGACTGCAGATTGATGAGTATGTGAAGGTGGCGGGACTTCCGGTGGGCTATATGCAGTTTATTGAGATCGCCAGGGAGCTGGACAAGACAGGAATCCGTATCCTGGTGTTTGACGAGCCCACGGCGGTACTCACAGAGTCCGAGGCAGAGCGGCTTCTGGAGGCCATGCGCGTGATTTCCTCCCAGGGAATCGCGATTATTTTCATCACCCACCGCCTGGACGAGGTGATGGCCGTTGCAGACGGCATGACGGTTCTCAGGGACGGGGAGTTTGTAGCCCGCAAGGAGATCCGGGAGACCAGCGTGGTGGAGATCGCGGAGCTGATGATAGGCCGGAAGGTGGAGAAGCTGATAGACGAGAAAACGGAGGATAAGCGGACCATTTCCCCGGACAAGATAGCAGTGCGCCTGAAGAATTATTATGTGGATATGCCGGGCGAGCAGGTGAAGGGCATTGACCTGGACATCCGGAAGGGCGAGATCTTTGGCATCGGCGGGCTGGCAGGCCAGGGGAAGCTGGGAATTCCCAACGGAATCCTGGGGCTTTATCCGGCCCAGGGCCAGGTGGAGATCAATGGGGAGCCCCTAAAGCTTGACAAGCTGGGGGATGCCCTGGAGCATAAGACTGCCTTTGTGTCGGAGGACCGGCGGGGCGTGGGCCTGCTTCTGGATCAGAGCATTGAAGAGAATATCATTTTCTCTGCCATGCAGACCAACAATAAATTCCTGAAAAAGATCGGCTGGATGCATCTCTTCGACAGCGCGGCTGCGCGGGTGCACGCGCAGAAGATGGTGGAGACTCTGGATATTCGCTGTACGGGCATTAAGCAGGCGGCGGGAAGACTTTCCGGCGGCAATCAGCAGAAGGTCTGTCTGGCACGGGCGCTGACTCTGGAGCCGGATATCCTCTTTGTGTCAGAGCCTACCCGGGGCATTGACATCGGGGCCAAGAAGCTGGTGCTGGAGTATCTGGCGAAGCTGAACCGGGAGCAGGGCATGACCGTGGTGATTGTGTCCTCAGAGCTTGTGGAGCTGCGCTCGATTGCGGATCGGATCGGCATTGTATCCGACGGAAAGCTGGCGTGCATTTTAAAACCGGATGCCTCCGATGCAGACTTCGGCCTGGCAATGTCCGGAGCATGGAAAGGGGGAGAAAATAATGAAAAATCCGTTTAAGGTGCTGACAGCCAAGTATGGCTTTCCGCGTGTGATTATCGTATCCTTTTTCCTGCTTCTGATGGCAGCGGCCGGCGGCTTCCAGATGGATTTGATGCAGCTTTTGGGAGACTGTCTGCGGCGCTGGGGTATGTACGGAATTCTGGTGCTGGCCATGGTGCCCGCAGTGCAGTGCGGCATCGGGCTGAACTTTGGTATCTCCATGGGTATTGTGGGAGGCCTTTTAGGCGGCCTCATTGTGATTCAGATGGAGCTGGCCCAGAATGCAGCCCTGAACGCGGTGAGCCCGCTCTTTGCCATGTGGGTGGCAGTTCTGGCGGCTATTGTTATCGGCGTGATTTTGGGTGTGGGCATTGGCTGGCTCTACGGCCTTCTGCTGAATCGGGTGAAGGGCTCGGAGATGACGGTGACCACCTATGTGGGATTTTCCATCATCGCTTTTATGAATATGCTGTGGATGCTCCTTCCCTTTGACAACGGCGAGCTCATCTGGCCCAATGCGGGAAAGGGACTGCGCAACACGATCTCCCTGGCATCCTCCTTCAGCGGGGTTATGAATGACACGCTGGCATTTTCTCTGTTCGGCATAGAGGTGCCCACGGGACTGCTGCTGTTTTTCTTTTTCATGTGCTTTCTGGTGTGGCTGTTCATGCGCTCCAAGACCGGCATGGCCATGAGCGCGGCGGGAGCGAACCCCATGTTTGCCAAGGCAGCAGGCATCAATGTGAACAAGATGCGCCTGATCGGAACCACGCTCTCTACCGTGATTGCAGCGGTGGGAATTATGGTGTACGCCCAGGGCTATGGTTTTATGCAGCTGTACAATGGACCCCAGATGATGGGCTTCCACTCGGTGGCTGCGGTTCTGATCGGCGGGGCTACCCCGAAGCGGGCGCGGATTCCCCATGTGCTTTTAGGAACCTTCCTGTTCCAGGGCATCCTGGCGCTGGGACTTCCCGTGGCGAACCAGTTCATCCCCGAGGGCAATCTGTCCGAGGTGATGCGCCTGATTATCGCCAACGGTATTATTCTCTATGCGCTGACCCAGGCGAAAGGAGGCGACGGACGTGAATAAGAGAAAATTTTCCGATGTTCTGTTTCAGAATAAGGTGGTGCTCCTCTTTGTGGTGCTCTGTATCGGGGCTACTATCGCCTCCAAACAGCCCTTGACGTTTGTGGCTGGGGAGCTCTTTACTCGAATTGCCAGAAATGCCTTTATCGTGCTGGCTCTGATTATCCCGGTTATCGCGGGCATGGGCCTGAACTTCGGCATTGTGATCGGCGCCATGGCAGCTCAGGTGGCGATCTTCCTCACTACCTACTGGGGGCTGGCGGGTGTGGGCGGTTTTTTTGCCACAGTGGCCCTTGCCACCC
>CALWMT010000209.1 GCA_944382045.1 uncultured Enterocloster sp.
CGAACACTTCTGTGGCCCGTTTCTCGTTGATATCCTTGGCCTCTGCGAGAATGTCCTCCGCGTTCTCCTGGATGGAGGTGGCAGTGGTCATCACACAGTCCTTTGCCCGAAGCCCTGCCGCCAGGCAGTTCACGTAAAATTTCTTGGCGTCCTCGCTGGCAAGGATCTTTACCCCTGCGGTTCCGAACAAAACGCCTCCTGCAAATAATCCGATTTTCTTTGCTGTTGATGCATCGATCATTTTTCTCATCCTCCTACTTGTGTTTGTACCCGGTGTAAATAGTCATGAATAAGCAGATGACCATGGCCCACGCCCAAAATCGGTGCTGTTTCATATCTTGTCACTGTCCTTTCCGCTTTAATTACTCGTTGTTTACATGCGGTTTACATTTGATACAAACAGTATCCTAGCAGAAGGCCTGTTGGTTAGTCAAAGCAAACACCCCTTGTTGAGAAATATTCTCGCCACCGCCTTTTTCTGCTAATTCCCGTCTCTTCTCTCTCCAGGATAAGCGCACCTGTATCCCCTTCTCAGGAATCCCATCTCTTCCAGAACTCCCACCATGCGGTACACGGTCGCCAGCCCGATGGAAGGATCCCTCTTGGACGCCATGTAGTAAATCTCCTTGCAGCTGGACCACTTTCCCTCCAGAATCACATCCAGCAGAATCTTCCTCTGCCCGGTAATGCGCTTTCCATTCTTCTGGAGCTCCCGGATAATCATTCCCTTTTGATCCTCCATTGTGCTTCCTCCCATCTGTATGTACAGCCTGCGGGCACGCGCTGGGCCTGCACCTTCCGCGCTGCCTGCAGCCGGCTTAGTAAGTTCCATCTAACCTATGAATATAAAAAATGCAGTTAGAGGATTCTAACGCCTTTAACTGCATTTTAGATTAGCACTTTCTAACTGGATTGTCAACGGTTTTCTTTGAGGGGAGGCGTTCAGTATTTGATCCGCTCCGCCACGTCCCGGCTCATGGCCAGGCGCATGTCGTTGACCGCAACAATCAGACTGTCAATCGTGTTCTGAATTACTGTCACCTGGCTGCCCTGGCGGATATGATGATTCTCCATCCACTCCATCACGCCCGGACTGCCGAACATCCACTTGATGGTACAGGTTTCCCCCCTGCGCGCATTTGCCAATGACTCCATAACATCACCCCTGTAATTATTGTACCCAGTGCCTGTGACGTTAGTCAATGGTAAATTATCCCGGACGCAATCTCCACCTGTTTTCCGCAGAAGGCTGCCCCAGACGCCGCCCATCACAGAATCAGCATAGCGTCCCCAAAAGAGAAGAACCGGTAGCGCTCCTTTATAGCCTCCTCATAGGCGTGCAGAATGTGCTCCCTTCCCGCCAGGGCGCTCACCAGCATCACCAGGGTGGACTCCGGCAGGTGGAAATTGGTGATCAGGGCGTCCAGCACCTTAAAGCGGTATCCCGGATAGATGAAAATATCGGTCCAGCCGGTTCCCGCCTTTACCAATCCCTCCTCTGTGGAGGCGGACTCCACGGTGCGGCAGCTGGTGGTTCCCACGCAGACCACACGATTTCCCGCCTGCTTGGCCCTGTTGATCTTCTCCGCCTCGGACTCCTCCACAATGTAGAACTCTGAGTGCATGTGGTGATCCTGCACATTCTCCACCTTTACCGGGCGGAAGGTGCCGAGCCCCACATGAAGCGTCACATGGGCAATCTCCACGCCCTTCTCCTGAATCTCCTTTAAAAGCTCCTTTGTAAAATGCAGGCCCGCCGTAGGCGCTGCTGCAGAGCCGTCATGCTTTGCGTACACGGTCTGATAGCGGTTCTTATCCTTCAGCTGGTGGGTGATATAGGGCGGAAGGGGCATCTGTCCCAGCCGGTCCAATATCTCCTCAAATATCCCCTCATAGGAAAACCGGATCAAACGGTTTCCCTCGTCCACAGTCTCCTCCACCGTGCCTGTGAGGATCCCATCCCCAAAGTCCAGCACCGTGCCTGGCTTGGCCTTTTTCCCCGGCTTTACCAGGGTTTCCCACACATCCTTCTCCCTGCGCTTTAAGAGGAGCACCTCGATCTTCGCCCCGGTGTCCCTCTTCACCCCGTAAAGCCGGGCTGGGATCACCTTCGTGTCATTGATCACCAGGCAGTCCCCCGGATGCAGGTACTCCAGCACATCCCGAAAGCCCCTGTGGGTGATATCCCCCGTCTTCTTATCCAGCACCAGAAGCCGGGACGCCGCCCGATCCTCCAAGGGATCCTGGGCGATCAGCTCCTGGGGAAGCTCAAAATAAAAATCCTTTACATTCATCGCAAACCTGTCCTCTCTCTATCATTCCAGCTCTATGACGGAATCCGCGCTGTTTCCAGCGCTGGAGGCAGCGCCGTCTCCCTCGGAGCCCGCCTCTGTGCTTCCGTTCGATGCAGCTGCCGCGCCGCTGCTCTCTGCTGCGGGCGAGGCATCACTGCTCTCCCCGGCAGAAGCTGTCTCTCCGCCGCTGCTTTCCCCGGAGGCCTCTGTCTCCGCCGCACCGCTCGGGGATATCTCCGCGCCATTCTCATCAAGCAGCTGTATCTCGCTGTCCTGGCCGCCTGCCTCCGTGCTCTCGGTAACCACAGCACCATTTCGAAGCTCATTGTACCGCCCTGCCAGGAGGGAATCCGACTCTATGGCCTGACGCAGCTGCTCATTTACCTGCTTGGAGAGCAGCAGCACATCCTCCGTCTGGTTCTGGGCCGCCACATAATCTGCCTCCTCGCCGACTACATTTTCCCGGATAATATATTTTCCATCCTCCTGCTTCACCACATAGCACCACATGAGTCCCGGTGCCGGGGTATCCACACGCCGGAATTTCACCTCATAGGTGACATACACCACATAGGAATCCTGGGTCAGACCCGGCTTGGTGTAGCAGGTGATATCCTGATAGTCCTCCACCCACACGGCCTCATTCTCCAGCTCCTCCTGGCGCTCCGCCAGACGGTCATCCTCTGTCTTCCCGAAAAGCGTGTAGAGACGGGCCGCATCCTGATCCACCTTTGCCTGGAAATAGTCACTGATTAGCTGATTCACCTGGGGAACCGCGTCCTTTTGAAGCTCATATTGAGAAAAATCCGTGATATACTGGTTGTTGTCCGGCTCTACAGAGCCATCCTCCGCCAGACTCTGCCCCGCTTCGCTGTCCGATGCCGAAGCCTGACTGTCTGCGGAGGGCCCTCCTCCCGTCTCGTCCTGGGACAGAGACTGTTCCGTTATCTCCTGGAAGGCTTCCGTCTCATCCCCGCTCTTTCCCAGCCTTGTCAGCACAAAAATAAGGATAAGCACTGCCGCAAGGATACACACTGCCCCTCCGATCCGCAGATATTTTATCCTCTGCTCCGCCTTCTGTGCTTCCTCGTGTCTCCTGGTTCTGCGTCTATTTCCTGCCATAAGCGTATCCGTCCTCTCCTTTATGGGTTATCAACAGTGTAGCAAAAAGCCTTCCAAAATGCAATGCCAACCGCCGCAAAACGCATCCCGGCATTTGGTCCAAAACACCAAAGAGCCAGGGTTTCCCCCGGCTCTAAGGTGTAATGCAAATAAGGTATCAAAAAATGCGTCTGATAGGAATCGAACCTACGCACGCGGCTCCGGAGGCCACTGCTCTATCCACTGAGCTACAGACGCATCTCCATTATATTACTACACATTTTCCAAAACTGCAAGCCCTAATTTAAAATTTTTCCTCTTGACAAATCCCCTCCCATAGATTACGCTTAACACATCTAAAGCATCTTACCATTGAATTTCCGTTTTTTCAGCTTCAGATTTTCTTGAGGAGATTCGTTTTCCGATCATTTCCTTGACAATGTAAGCAGACCAAATACTCACGCTGTGTAACCGTCATTCGGTTTACATAAATATACAAAAGGAGGTATATCATTTGGTATACGAAGCATTTCTCAACACATTAAAAGAGGAGGCCGCCCAAGCTCTCGGAGAAGGGTACACTCTCAGCCTGCGGAAAATCCAGAAAAACAACGGGCTTCTGCTGGACGGGCTGTGTATTTCCCGAGCCGGATCCCCGGTAGCCCCAGCCATCTACCTAAACGCCTGCTACGAGCAGTATCTGAGAGGCCGGCCCATGGAACACATCCTTCGGGAAATTCTGAACCTATACCGGGAGCACGAAGCATCTCCGGGACTTGACTGTACCGATCTGCTCAATTTTGAGGCCATGCAGGCGCGGATCTTTTTCCGTCTGATAAACCGCGAAGCAAACGCCTCCATGCTCGAGAGCATGCCCCACCTGCCCTGGCTGGACCTCGCCCTCGTCTTCTGCCTCTGTCTCAAGGAGGATGACAGCGGACTAATGACCGCCTGTATCTACCACGATCATCTGGAGGCCTGGTCCATCTCCCAGGAAGAGCTCCGCCTTCTGGCCATGAAAAACACACCCCGGCATTTCCCGCCAGTAATCACCAACATGTCCTGCTTCCTAGAAAATGACACCCCCAGCGGCCCTGGCCCATTAAAAAGGCGTCAGAGCACAGTCCCAGCCTCTCCCCTCTACGTTCTCACCAACACAAGCGGCATTCATGGTGCCTCCTGCATGCTCTATCCCCAGGTATTAAAAAACTTCGCAGAGGGTGTGGAAAGAGATCTGATCATCCTTCCATCCAGCATCCACGAAGTTCTTCTGCTTCCCAAGGAGGAGTACGTTTCCTGCCAGGAGATGAGCCGCCTGGTCGAATGCGTCAATCAGACGGAGGTCCCAAGCCAGGATCGTCTGTCCAATCAGGTCTATCTATATTCCCGTGAAAAGGATTCCGTTCTTCTCGGCTCCTGCAGCGAAACGCCCCTCTGCTAATGTCATACCACCTATATATCAGCCAAAAATCAGTCTTCCCACCTGGAACACGATCACTGCCGCCGCCCAGGCCACGCCAATCTGGAACAAGGCAAGCCCCAGCGTCCACCGCCAGGAT
>CALWMT010000210.1 GCA_944382045.1 uncultured Enterocloster sp.
GGCTCCTCTGGCCAGAAGCTGGGACTGTCCATTGTACTGGCAGGAGCAGCCAGCAATCTCTATGACCGGTTCCGAAGAGGCTATGTGGTGGATTATTTCAGCATACGCCTGAAGGGGCTGGAGAAGGTGGTGTTTAACCTGGGCGATATGTTTATTTTTTTCGGAAGCCTTCTCTTTGTGATTTGCGAGCTGATGCAGAGCGTGAGGGAGAGAGGCCGCAGCGCCAAGCAGTGAGGATGCGCGCACACAGCTGGCAGGGCAGAGGCCGCCCTGTCAGCTGAACATTCCTCCAAGGGTGCCGCCCAGGGCGCAGATTCCCATGACGGTGACAGAGCGCTCCATGTCGATGGGGCTTCCCAGATTCATAGCCCAGGACACAGCAAAGAGCACCAGGAAATAAAAGAGCCCGGAGAGCAGCCCCCAGAAGAAGCGGCGCTGCCTGAGCCTGCGCCCTGCGAGAAAGCCGCCGGTGAGACAGGCCGCCAGGTAGACGGCGAAGACCATCAAATTGACGGTGCCCTCGCTCAGATGCAGCTTATACAGGGCGAAGGCCAGGGAGGCCAGGAGCACACCGGAGAGAAGATAGGAGATGAGCAGGGACCGGAGCATGGGCCGGATGATGCCAGTTTCCATAAAATGTCTCCTTCCAATCAGATCTATGGTGCAGTATATTCTGCTCTTCAAGGGAAATATGACAACTTCTCATTGCAAGAGCCGGGAACCTGTGTTATAATCTCGTTATCTGTCAGGACTCTGTCCTGAGGCAATCTATCATGAAGAGGAGGTGTTTCAATTGAAGCATGTTAAGACCTTGAACGCCAATACATTAAAGGATACCATGAAAAAGGGAGGATGCGGCGAGTGCCAGACTTCCTGCCAGTCCGCCTGCAAGACTTCCTGCACGGTAGGCAATCAGAGCTGCGAGAATGCGAACCGCTGACCGCTGACAAGCCTGTTTTCAAAGAACAGGCGCGGACCTTACACATTGATGAAATGATTCAGGCAGCCCCTATGGTCGATGGGATTATAGGGGCTTTCCTATGCGTGGAGGGCACGGATAGGATTTTTAGAAAGAGAGTGTACATTTGTGATTCATCAGTATATAAATAATGGCTATTATATTGTCTTGGATGTGAACAGCGGTTCCGTCCATGTGGTGGACCCGGTGGTTTATGATGCCATCCAGGCTGTGTCCGAGCTGGTGGGAGAGCTGGAGGATCCCAGACCTCTGACCGAGGGGGAGCGGGAGGAGGTATTGAGCCGCCTGACTCCCAGGTACAGTATTTCTGATATCCGTGAGGCCCTGGAGGATATCCAGGAGCTGATCGACAGGGAGCAGCTTCTGACAAAGGATATCTATCAGGATTTTGTCATGGATTTTAAAAAGCGCAAAACCGTGGTGAAGGCTCTATGCCTCCACATTGCCCATGACTGCAACCTGGCCTGCCGCTACTGCTTTGCGGAGGAGGGGGAGTACCACGGACGCAGGGCCCTTATGAGCTACGAGGTGGGAAAGAAGGCGCTGGATTTTCTCATCGCCAATTCCGGCAGCCGGGAGCACCTGGAGGTGGATTTCTTCGGCGGGGAGCCTCTTATGAATTGGGACGTGGTGAAGCGTCTCGTGGAGTACGGCCGTTCCCGGGAGGAGGAATGTCATAAGAAATTCCGCTTCACCATTACCACCAACGGCGTTCTCCTGAACGATGAGATTGTAGACTTCTGCAACCGGGAGATGAGCAATGTGGTCATGAGCCTGGACGGGAGAAAGAAAGTCAATGACAGGATGCGTCCCTTCCGCAAGGGAGCGGGCAGCTACGATCTGATTGTGCCGAAGTTCCAGGCGTTTGCCAAGAGCCGCGGGCAGAAGGATTACTATGTGCGGGGCACCTTTACCCGGTACAACCTGGACTTTGCCGACGATGTGCTCCACTTCGCGGATCTGGGCTTTGAGCAGATGTCCATCGAGCCGGTGGTGGCGGATCCGTCGGAGGACTACGCCATCCAGGAGGAGGATCTTCCCGCCATTCTTAAGGAGTATGACCGCCTGGCAGTGGAGTATATTAAAAGGAAGAAGGAGGGCCGGGGCTTTAATTTCTTCCACTTTATGATCGATCTGAAGGCTGGCCCCTGTGTGGCCAAGCGCATGGCTGGCTGCGGATCCGGCACGGAGTATCTGGCGGTGACCCCCTGGGGAGATCTCTATCCCTGCCACCAGTTTGTGGGGAATGAGGACTTCCTTCTGGGAAATGTGGACACCGGCATTGTGAACACCGAGGTCAGGGACGAGTTTAAGCTGTGCAATGTCTACGCAAAGGAAAAGTGCAGGGACTGCTTCGCCAGGTTCTACTGCAGCGGCGGCTGCGCGGCCAATGCCTACAATTTCAGCGGATCCATCAATGGAACCTATGATATCGGCTGCGAGATGCAGAAAAAGAGGATTGAGTGCGCGATCATGATCAAGGCGGCTCTGGCTGAGGAGTAATATAGTATGAAGTATCAGGTGATAACAAAGGACGGAAAGGCGAAGCGGGCCTCCATGGAAACAGTGCATGGCCGGATTGAGACCCCTGTCTTTATGAATGTGGGCACAGTGGGAGCCATCAAGGGGGCGGTGTCCACCGATGATCTGCGCCAGATCGGCACACAGGTGGAGCTGTCCAACACCTACCACCTCCATGTGCGCACCGGGGACAAGCTGATCCGGCAGTTCGGCGGCCTTCACAAGTTTATGAACTGGGACCGGCCCATTCTTACGGATTCCGGCGGGTTTCAGGTGTTTTCCCTGACCAGCCTCCGGAAAATCAAGGAGGAGGGCGTGTATTTTAACTCCCACATCGACGGCCGGAAGATTTTCATGGGGCCGGAGGAGAGTATGCAGATTCAGTCCAACCTGGGCTCCACCATCGCCATGGCCTTTGACGAGTGTCCGCCCAGCCGGGCTGATTACGACTATATCAAAAATTCCGTGGACCGCACCACCCGCTGGCTGGCCCGGTGCAAGGAGGAGATGGCCAGGCTCAACGCCCTTCCCGACACGGTGAACCGTGAGCAGCTGCTCTTCGGCATCAACCAGGGCGGGGTGATCGACGAGATCCGGATCCGCCACGCGGATGCCATCCGGGAGATGGATCTGGACGGATACGCGGTGGGCGGCCTGGCTGTGGGGGAGAGCCACGAGGAGATGTACGACATCCTGGATGTGACCGTTCCCCATCTGCCGGAGGATAAGCCCGTGTATCTGATGGGCGTGGGCACCCCGGCCAACATCCTGGAGGCTGTGGATCGGGGCGTGGACTTCTTTGACTGCGTTTATCCCTCCCGGAACGGGCGGCACGGCCATGTGTACACCAATCAGGGAAAGCTCAACCTGTTCAACCAGAAATATGAGCTGGATCCCCGGCCCATCGAGGAGGGCTGCGGCTGCCCGGCCTGCCGATCCTACAGCCGGGCCTACATCCGCCATCTGCTGAAGGCAAAAGAAATGCTGGGAATGCGCTTATGCACCTTGCATAATTTGTATTTTTATAATACAATGATGAAAGAGATTCGGGACGCCATTGAGGAGCACCGCTACAAGGAGTACAAAGCGGCCAAGCTTGCGGGCATGGAGGGCTCTTCCCAGGCGGTCTGAGAGCAACAACCCGGGAACCCATCCCGAAGACGAAGGAGGAATTAAGATGGGCATAGCAGGCTGGATTTTTTATATCGCCCTTCTGGGCGCTATGCTGTATTTTATGGCAATCCGCCCTCAGAAGAAGGAGAGGCAGAAGCAGCAGGAGCTGTTAAACAGTGTGGCGGTAGGCGATACCGTGCTCACTTCCAGCGGATTCTACGGCGTTATCATTGACATGACCGATGACACCGTGATTGTGGAGTTCGGCAGCAACAAGAACTGCCGTATTCCTATGCAGAAGGCTGCCATTGTACAGATTGAGAAGCCGGAAAACTAATGCTTGCGCATTTGAAGGGGGACGCCTCCTGGCATAGGCCGGGGCGTCCCCCTTCTGGTGAGTGCGCCAAGGCGCAGGCTTTAACGGGAGGCGCCTGGCGCCCTGCGTTTCTGCCATGCAGGTTAAGGAGGATACGATGATTAAAAATATTGTTTTTGACATGGGAAATGTTTTGACGGAGTACGAGCCCGACCTGGTGTGTGCTCATTTTATCAAGAATGACGCCATGAAAAGGAGGATCAATCAGACGGTGTTCATTTCACCGGAGTGGGTGCTCCTGGATATGGGGGTCATATCCGAGGAGGCGGCCTTAAAGAGAATTCTCTCCCGGCTGGACAGTGAGGAGGAGCGGGATCTTGCAGCCCTCTGCTTTGAACAGTGGCATTTGTACAACATGCATCCCAAGGCGGGGATGGACAAGGTGGTGCGGGAGCTGAAGGAGAGAGGCTTCGGCCTTTACGTGTGCTCCAATGCCTCCCTGCGGCTTCCAGCGTGCAGCGGCCGGGTGATCCCCGAGGCACAGCTCTTTGACGGGATGCTCTTTTCCGCCCAGGTAAAGTGCATGAAGCCCCAGAAGGAGATGTACGGCCATCTGTTTTCCATGTTTCGCTTAAAGCCTGAGGAGTGCTTCTTCGTGGACGACTGGGATCTGAACATCGAGGGTGCTGCGGCCTGCGGCATGAGGGGATACTGCTTCGAGGACGGGAATGTAGAGAAGCTGCGCCAGGTTCTGGCGAAACTGTAATAAAAAGCATACCCGCAGGGCATCTCGTAACACATGCCCCTGCGGGGCGGGCGCGCTTCGCGCGAAAAGGCATAGAAAAAGCTCCGTACCAAAGGTACGGAGCGCTTTTCTTAGGATTTCGGATTTTCAAAAAGGGTTGAAGGATAGTTGTTAAACATTCGTGCATCTCTTATGTTCATAGTATAGCACGAGACGCCTGGAAATGTTTGAATGTTCTTTGAATAGATTATTAAGAAAATCTTAA
>CALWMT010000211.1 GCA_944382045.1 uncultured Enterocloster sp.
CTGGATCCCAGGGTGACGCGATTTCCCTAGACAAAGAAAAAAAGACAGCTTATGTGACGGATTTGGCAGCCCGGCATGACACAGTGGGAACGGAACGAGCCTTTACCACGGTATCGGGAGCGGAGAAGCTGCTGACCGGCCCGTATGGCTGGAAAATAGACATAGCAGGAGAGACTGCGGCCCTGACGCAGATTATTCAGGGGACGGCCCAGACGGCGGATGCACAGGGCGGGGCAGATGCACAGAGCGGGGCAGCCGCAGAGCAGGCAGCGGATGCGCTCCCCGCGTGGAAGGAAAATGTCCTGGAGCGGGAGCCTGTGTACGCCTCTGCGGCCGCGTCCAGGGAGACGGACTGGGGAACAGTCTATGCGGAGGTGGATCTGACTGGCCAGCACGTCTATATGATTCAGGATGGAGCCGTTGTGTGGGATGCCCCCTGTGTTACAGGGAATCTATCCAAGGGATATGATACGCCGGCCGGTATCTACAGCCTTACCTATAAGCAGAAGGATCGGGTGCTCAGGGGCGCTAAGCAGGCGGATGGAAGCTACGAGTATGAGAGCCCGGTGGACTTCTGGATGCCCTTTAACGGAGGAATCGGATTCCACGACGCCAGCTGGCGGGGCGAATTTGGCGGGGCTATTTATAAGACAAATGGAAGCCACGGCTGCGTAAATCTGCCTCCGTCCAAGGCGGCAGCTCTTTATGAGCTGGTCTATAAGGGCATGCCTGTGATCTGTTATGAGTGATTTCGGAGGATAGAGGAAAATGGCTCGTTCTGTGACAAAGGATATGACGGAGGGATCTCCGCTGAAGCTGATTGTGGGATTTTTTGTCCCCATGCTGTTTGGACTGCTGTTTCAGCAGCTCTACAATATGGCCGACCTCATTATTGTGGGCAAATGCCTGGGGGTGTCGGCCCTGGCCTCTGTGGGGGCCACCAGCTCCATCAATTTTATGATTATCGGGTTTTGTACCGGGGTGTGCAGCGGATTTGCCATCCCGGCAGCCCAGAAATTCGGGGAGAGAAACGAAAAGGCTCTTCGAAGATTTGTAGCCAACAGCGCATGGCTGGCGGCTATTTTTTCTATGGTGATGACCACAGTGGTCTGTCTTCTCTGCCATCAGATTCTTCTGTGGATGCGGACCCCGGAGGATATCATTGAGGGCTCCTATGCCTATATTTTCGTGATTTTTCTGGGAATACCGGCTACATATCTCTATAACCTGCTGTCCTGCACCATGCGCTCTCTGGGGGACAGCACCACGCCGCTGGTGTTTCTCTTCTTTTCCTCAGTGCTCAACGTGGGACTGGACTTTTTCTCGATCCTCGTTCTGGGAATGGGGGTGGAGGGAGCTGCCTGGGCTACGGTGATTTCCCAGGCGGTATCCGGAGTTCTCTGCCTTCTGTATATGAAGCGGAAATTTACCATTCTGAGAATGCAGGGGGATGAGTGGAAGCCCAATCGGAGATATATGCGCACGCTCTGCAATATGGGAGTCCCCATGGGACTTCAGTATTCCATCACAGCCATTGGCAGTGTCATCCTGCAGGCCTCTGTCAATACCCTGGGGTCTATGGCGGTGGCGGCAGTGACTGCTGGAACCAAGATATCCAACTTTATGTGCTGTCCCTTTGATGCGCTGGGCTCCACCATGGCAACCTACGGCGGCCAGAATGTAGGGGCGAGGAAGCTGGACCGCGTGGACGCGGGTCTGCGGACAGGATGTATCATCGGCTGCGTGTACGCGATAGCGGCATTTGTATTTCTCTGGTTCTTTGGAAAATGGATTATTCTCCTGTTCGTGGATGCGGGGGAGGCGGATATCCTGCACAACACGCAGGTATTCTTGCTCACCTATTCTGCGTTTTATATTCCGCTTGTATTTGTGAATGCGGTGCGCTTTATGATACAGGGGCTTGGGTATTCCAAGCTGGCGGTTGTGGCGGGGGTATGTGAGATGGCGGCCCGCTCCTTTGTAGGCTTCTTCCTGGTTCCTATTTTTGGGTATCGGGCGGTCTGCTTTGCCAGTCCGGCGGCATGGATCTGCGCGGATCTCTTCCTAATTCCGGCATACCGCCATGTAATGCGGGAGCTGCGCAGGCTCTTTGGGCAAAATTAATATTGGAAAACAAGGCTATGTATGCTATACTAAGCACATTGCAGGGCGCGCACAGCGCCAGGTTACAAGAAAGAGGAGAGAATCATTATGAAAAAGAGCATTAAGAAACTGACAGGTATAGCGGCGGCCAGCATGCTGGCGGCCGGGCTTCTTGCGGGCTGCGGCGGCAGCTCTTCCGGAACGGAGACACAGGCTGCGGCTGAGACAGAGGCGGCAGCTGGGACAGAGGCGGCAGGAGAGGCCGCTCAGGAGGCGGAAGCCGGTGAGGAAGCAGCTTCCGAGGAGGGCGGAACGAAGACCCTGCGGGTCGCCATGGAGTGCGCCTACGCGCCCTACAACTGGACCCAGCCCGATGATTCCAACGGCGCTGTGCCCATCGCTGACAGCAACGAGTACGCCTACGGCTATGATGTGATGATGGCTAAGAAGATCTGCGAGGAGCTGGGATGGAACCTGGAGATTGTCCGTCTGGACTGGGATTCCCTGATTCCTGCGGTTACCACGGGCCAGGCGGACTGCTCCATCGCCGGACAGTCCATCACCTCCGAGCGTCTGCAGGCTGTTGATTTCTCTGAGCCCTACTACTATGCGACCATCGTCACCCTGGTGAAGGAGGGGAGCAAGTATGAGAACGCGGCCAGCGTGGCCGACCTGGCGGGTGCTACCTGCACCTCCCAGCAGAGCACCATCTGGTACGACACCTGCCTGCCCCAGATTCCGGATGCCAACATCCTGGCAGCTACGGCCAGCGCTCCGGATATGCTTATGTCCCTCAATGCGGACAAGTGCGATCTCGTAGTGACCGACCAGCCCACAGGCAAGGGCGCTCTGGTGGCTTATCCCAACTTCAAGATGCTTGAGTTCGGCGGCGGTGAGAATGATTTCCAGGTGACGGATGAGGACATCAACATCGGCATCGCCATGAAGAAGGGCAATACGGAGCTCAAGGAGGCCATCGACAGCGTGCTGAGCCAGATGACGGAGGAGGATTTCTCCGCTATGATGGACGAGGCCATTTCCGTTCAGCCTCTGGCAAACTAAGGAGGCGCCGCGCTTATGCCAACAGATTTTTACGGCCGTGTCATGGAGGTATTCCACCGGTACGGCATGTCCATGCTCCAGGGTGCAGGCACCAGCCTGCAGATCGCCCTGGTGGGAACCCTGGCCGGATGCATCATCGGCTTTGCCGTGGGTGTGATCCAGACCATTCCCTCAGAGAAGGGGGACAACCCCATAAAGCGGGCGGTTCTCTGGGTAATCAAGGTTATCCTGAACGCCTACGTGGAGTTCTTTCGGGGAACTCCCATGATGGCCCAGGCTATGTTTATCTGGTACGGGCTTATGCCTCTCCTGGGCATTAATTCCACGATCCAGCAGGCAGCGTACTTTATCCTGTCCATCAACACAGGCGCTTATATGGCGGAGACGGTCCGTGGCGGCATCCTGTCCATTGATCCGGGACAGACCGAGGGAGCCAAGTCCATCGGCATGACCCATGTGCAGACCATGCTCTACGTGATCCTGCCCCAGGCCCTGCGCAACATTATGCCGCAGATCGGCAACAACCTGATCATCAATATCAAGGACAGCTGCGTGCTCTCCGTGATCGGCGTGGCGGAGCTTCTGTACAAGACCAAGGCGGCGGCCGGGGCCCTGTACATGAACTTTGAGACCTACACCATCACCATGATTATGTACTTTATCATGACATTTACCTGTTCACGGATCCTGCGCTGGTGGGAGAAGCGCATGGACGGGGCGGAGAATTTTGACCTGGCCACCACGGATACTCTGGCCCACACCAGCGGCATGAGCCATTATCCGGATCCCAAGAAGAAGGAGGATGCGTGATGAAGGGAGAGACGATTTTACAGATCCGCCATTTGAGCAAGACCTTCGGCACCAACCTGGTGCTAAGGGACATTGATTTTCAGGTGGACAGCGGGGATGTGACCTGCATCATTGGAGCCTCCGGCTCAGGAAAATCCACCCTGCTTCGCTGCTTAAACCTCTTGGAGACGCCCACCACCGGGGAGATTCTCTACCACGGGACGAATATTGTGGGCGGCAGGGTGAACGCGCCTCAGTACCGCTCCAAGGTGGGCATGGTGTTCCAGAGCTTCAACCTGTTCAACAACATGTCTGTGCTTGAGAACTGCATCATCGGCCAGACTAAGGTTCTGAAGAAGAAAAAGGAGGAGGCGCAGGAGAACGCCATGAGCTACCTGGAAAAGGTAGGCATGGCTCCCTACATCAACGCCAAGCCCCGGCAGCTCTCCGGCGGACAGAAGCAGCGGGTGGCTATCGCCCGGGCCCTGGCCATGGAGCCGGAGGTCCTGCTCTTTGACGAGCCCACGTCGGCTCTGGATCCCCAGATGGTGGGGGAGGTGCTGGAGGTTATGCGGAAGCTGGCGGGAGAGGGCCTGACCATGATCATCGTGACCCACGAGATGGCCTTTGCCAGGGACGTGTCCAGCCATGTGGCCTATATGGCCGGCGGCGTGATCGTGGAGGAGGGACCGCCCGCGCAGATCTTCGGTGATCCCCAGAAGAGCCAGACAAAGGAGTTCCTCAGCCGGTTTATGCATGGGTGATGCGTTGCAAATTTAGATGCCCCGCGGCTTGCTGCGGGGTGTTTGATTTTCCGGCTCCGCCTTTGCCCGGAATTGATAGAGCTCCTCATAGTGGTGCAGCTCCGCCTCGTCCTGGGGCGGAGCGGGGATCAGGCCAGTGCAGTCCGTGGTGGAGCAGGCCTGGATAT
>CALWMT010000212.1 GCA_944382045.1 uncultured Enterocloster sp.
CCTGTGACAAAGAGGCAGATTGCGCGAAGAATTGTGCTGACGGCGTTCTGCGCCGCTCTGTTTGGTGTGCTGGCAGCAGTCTGCTTCGTGGTGACTGCGCCCATGGCGGGAAGGCTTTTGGGCCAGACGATGCCGGAGGACGCCTCTCAGGTGACGATTCCCAGAGATGAGCCGGAGAGCACTACGATGCCGCCGGAGACCACCGTGCCGCCGGAGGCGCCCTCAGAGACAGAGCCGCTGGAGGAGCTGGTGCGCTCGGAGCTGAATAAATACCCCTATTCCATGGAGGATCTGAATAAGCTTTACGGTCAGCTCAGAACTCTTGCAGCAGAGACGGATGCCAGCATGGCGGTGATTCATTCCATTCAGCGGGAGCGGGATTGGTTTGACAATCCCATTGAAACCACAGGACAGTTTTCCGGAGCCGTGATTGCCAAGTCCGGAGGAGAGATTCTGATTCTCACGCCGGAGGCTGCGGTGGAGGCTGCGGATTCCATCGAGGTTGTCTTTCCGGGCGGTACAGTGATGGAGGGGACCGTGAAGCAGCGGGATTCCGTCATGGGCATGGCGGTGGTCAGCGTGGACGGCACCCAGATGGACAGCCACGTATTTGACTCGGTGCAGGCAATTGTTCTCGGCAACTCCTATGGAGTTAAGCAGGGGGATGTGGTGGCAGCTGTGGGCGCGCCAGCTGGAATCTCTCATTCCAGTGATTACGGCATCATTTCCTATGTGATCCGCAACGTGCAGACAGTGGATGGAACTACCCGGGTATTTTACGCCAGCACAGCGTTTGACGCGGAGGCAGGTACGTTTCTGATCAATACCTCCGGGGAGCTTATCGGATGGGCGACAGACCGGTATACAGAGGGGAACACCAGCATGGCTACGGTGGTGGCCATATCGGATTACAAGGGCATCCTGGAGCTCTTGAGCAATGGAGTTACGCCTCCCTATTTCGGAGTGAAGGGACAGGATGTGAGCCAGGCCATGGAGGAGAGCGGCATGCCAAAGGGCGTGTATGTGACCGAGGCAGTGGCAGACAGCCCGGCCTACAACGCGGGGATACAGCCAGGGGATGTGATCACCTGGATGAACAGCCAGGAGGTTGGGAATATGAAGGACTTTCAGAACCAGGTGGAGCGGCTTCACGAGGGAGATGCCATCAAGGTGGCTGTTCAGAGGAACAACGGAAGAGACGAGTATAAGGAAATTGAGTTTGACGTGACAATCGGAGCCAGGTAGAAACGCCTGGCTGCGTTCTTGTAAGGGGAAGAAGCCCTGTTATGGAGGAGCGTGCGGCGGCTTCGGCAGTCTGGCAGCGTCCCAGCCGCTTAGCGGCAGTTCAAGTCTAGAAGGAAGAGGAAATAATTATGAAATATATTGAGAGCTTTCGGGAAGGAATGCATACAGGAGATGTGTATCTGTGCAAGAATAAGCAGATCGCGCTGACGAAGAGCGGCAAGGAGTACGGAAACGTGGTGCTGCAGGATAAGACGGGCACCATTGACGCCAAGATCTGGGATCTTCATTCTCCGGGTGTGGGGGAGTTCGAGACCATGGATTATGTGTATGTTGAGGCGGATGTGACTCTGTTTCAGAATTCCTACCAGCTGAATGTGCGGCGGATCCGCAGGGCCCGGGAGGGCGAATATGTGGAGGCGGATTATCTGCCGGTGTCCAAGAAGGATATCAAGAAGATGTACGAGGAGCTTCTGGATTTTATTAAGAGTGTGAAAAATCCTTACCTCAACCGCCTGCTCTCCCTGTACTTTGTGGAAAATGAGGCGTTTGCCAAGGCCTTCCAATTCCATTCCGCAGCGAAGACCGTGCACCACGGCTTTGTGGGCGGGCTGCTGGAGCACACACTGAGCGTCACTAAGCTCTGCGATTATTACGCCTCCTACTATCCCCAGCTCAACCGGGATCTCCTGATCACGGCGGCGATTTTCCACGATATCGGAAAGATTAAGGAGCTGTCTACCTTCCCGGAAAATGACTACACGGACGCGGGACAGCTTTTGGGCCATATCATGATCGGCGCGGAGATGGTGGGAATCACCATCCGCTCTATCAAGGGCTTCCCGCCGGTGCTGGCCACGGAGCTTAAGCACTGCATCCTGGCCCATCACGGGGAGCTGGAGTACGGCTCGCCCAAAAAGCCGGCCCTCCTGGAGGCCCTGGCCTTGAATTTTGCGGACAACACGGACGCCAAGATGGAGACTATGATTGAAGCCCTGAATGCCGGGGCAAATACGGGAAATAAGGGCTGGCTGGGCTTTAACCGGCTGCTGGACACCAATATCCGGAAGACTTCGGAGTGAGATGGGGGAGAGAATGAGAGAAGACGGGATGCAGAAGGGACATAAGGCTGGGGGACGGCTGCCTGCTGGGAAGCAGATGCTTTCAGAGACAAAGCTTCCTTTAGGGGGGCAGATGTCCTTGGAATCCGGGCAGGAGGCTGGGCAGCTTCGGAAGAATCAGGAGTTTACCCTGGCCATAGAGGATTTGAATGAGGACGGTGCCGGGGTGGGCCGTCTGGACGGCTATATCTGGTTTGTGAAGGACGCAGTGATCGGGGATGTGGTCCGCGCGAGGGCTATGAAGATGAAAAAGAATTACGGCTTCGCCCGGCTTATGGAGGTGCTTACCCCATCGCCGGATCGGACAGAGCCGCCCTGCCCGGCGGCTCGTCCGTGCGGGGGCTGTCAGCTGCAGGCCATGCGCTATGAGGCCCAGCTGCGGTTTAAGGAGCGCAAGATTATCAACAACCTGGTGCGGATCGGCGGGTTTAAGGAGGAGGAGCTTCCCATGCTTCCCATCATCGGCATGGAGCATCCCTGGCGCTACCGCAACAAGGCCCAGTTCCCCTTTGGGCGGGACAAGGACGGGAATATCATCGCGGGATTTTATGCGGGGCGGTCCCACCGCATTGTCCCCTGCGAGGACTGCCTGCTGGGGGTGGAGGAGAACCGCAGGGTTCTGGAGATTATTAAGGATTTTATGAACCGGTATCAGATTTCCACCTATGATGAGGAGAGCCATACCGGTCTGGTCCGCCACGCGCTTATACGGAAGGGCTTTAAGACAGGCCAGCTTATGGTCTGTCTTATTATTAATGGGCGCAGCCTGCCCCACAGCGATGTCCTGGCAAAGCGGCTTCGGGATGTGGAGGGCATGACCAGCATTTCCCTGAGCATCAACCAGGAGCGGACCAATGTGATTATGGGAAAGGAGATCGTGAATCTCTGGGGCCCGGGCTATATCGAGGACTTTATCGGCGGGGTGCGCTACCAGATTTCCCCCCTGTCCTTCTATCAGGTGAACCCTGTGCAGACGGAAAAGCTCTACGGGGAGGCCCTGGCGTATGCGGGTCTCACTGGGGATGAGATTGTGTGGGATCTGTACTGCGGCATCGGGACTATTTCCCTCTTCCTGGCCCAGAAGGCCCGGAAGGTCTACGGGGTGGAGATTGTGCCCCAGGCTATCGAGGATGCCCGCAGGAACGCCTCCATCAATGGGATAGAGAACGCGGAATTTTTTGTGGGGAAGGCCGAGGAGGTGCTCCCCCGGGAGTTCGCCCGCACTGGGGAGCGGGCGGACGTGATCGTGGTGGATCCTCCGCGGAAGGGCTGCGACAGTGTCTGCCTGGAGACAATCCTTAAGATGGAGCCGAAGCGGGTGGTGTATGTGAGCTGCGACTCGGCTACCCTGGCGCGGGACCTGCGGGTACTGCGGGATGGGGGGTATGAGGTGACGAAGGTGCGGGGGGTGGATCAGTTTGCGCAGGGGATCCACTGCGAGGTCTGTGTGAAGCTGGAGAGAAGTAGAAATAAGATTTTTTGAATTTTGACTTTAGTCCGAATTTCCTTAAAAGGGGGCGTTAGATATGGTAAGAAATAAAATATTACTATTTGCGATAAAATATCTTGACATCCCTTGCTTTTATGGTATTATTAAATTACTTTAACAAATAAGAGGCATATCCATCCAGTAGAATTAACGTGAGCAGAAATGCTTGGAAGGTAAAACCTTAAAATTAAACCCGGGCAGTGTATCGAGGGTCCCTTGTTCCATGGTGTCGGATTCACCATGTATGGAGAGTGGAATCCAGAATGATGCTATCCCGCTGCAAGCGTGTGGATGGAACACGCTTTAATGATAGATTAGTCGGTGGTTTGAAAAACTATTATTGAGTTATTTTTAGATAACTTATCTTAATGCCAACTAATCTATTTTTTATGTGTAGATTGGAGTATATTATGGGCGAAGCTTTAAGGTTATTGCGGATTTTTTATGGATATAAATCGACAGAGTTGGCCAAAATGCTTGGATTGTCACAAAGCTATGTTTCCGAACTGGAAAATAATAGAAAGCAACCCACGTTAGACGTACTTGATCGATATGCAAAAGTATTTGATATGAAAAAATCCACATTATTGTTGTTTGCCGAATCTTTAGAGGACGAAAATGAGAAAAAGGATAATAAGCAGAGAATAGCATCTGCAGGAATGAAATTTCTTAAAATACTTGAAAAACTAGGAGATTTAGAAAATGAATAAAATATATCCTTTGGAAAAAAGCCCTTTATATAAAATAAGAAATAGAAAAAAATTAGCGATACTTCTCGGCCTGCCTGAGGAGTATTTTTGTATATCACATGAATACCAATATAATTGTTTCTCAAAGCCAAAGCCGACTGGAGGAGAACGACATTTTACAGTGCCACCGAAAGAATTAATGGTGATTCAAAAAAGATTATGTAGATTATTAGCTAGAATAGAAACACCGGAATGGGTTATATCAGGAAAGAAATATCATAGTTACATAACTAACGCACAAAGACATATTAAAAGTTCTTTTGTAAAGACGATG
>CALWMT010000213.1 GCA_944382045.1 uncultured Enterocloster sp.
GAGAGTCCCAAGGTGATTGGGCGGGCGCTGGACGGCGGCTGCCGGCCGCTCTCCTTTCTGGTGGAAAGAGGCCAGGCGGGAGGGGAGGCAGCGGCAGTTTTGCGGCGGTGCAGCGGTGTCCCGGTTTATACGGCGCAGATGGAGCTTCTCACAAAAATCACAGGCTATAAGCTGACCAGGGGTATGCTCTGCGCTATGCTGCGTCCGCCCCTGCCCGCGGCGGAGGAAATCTGCCGCGGCGCCCGCCGCATTGCTGTGCTGGAGCGGGTGATGAATCCCACCAATGTGGGAGCAATTTTCCGCTCCGCTGCTGCTATGGGCATGGACGGGATTCTTCTGACGCCGGGCAGCAGTGATCCGCTGTACAGACGCTCTGCCCGGGTAAGCATGGGGACGGTTTTTCAGATCCCCTGGACCTTCTTGGGGGCAGGAAGGGATGAGGCGGCAGCCTGGCCCAAGGGGGGAATGGCGCGGCTGCGGAGAATGGGATTTCGCACGGCGGCCATGGCCCTCAGGGAGGATTCCATCAGCATCTCAGATCCGCGGCTGAAGGCGGAAGAGAGGCTGGCCCTCATCCTGGGCACGGAGGGAGACGGACTGGCCGCAGAGACCATGGCGGACTGCGACTATATTGTGCGCATTCCCATGGCTCATGGAGTGGATTCCCTGAATGTGGCGGCGGCCAGCGCGGTGGCGTTTTGGGAGGTGGGAAGGGAGAGCATGGAGGCGAATTCCTAATAAACCCTTAATAGAAAATTCCTTGTTTTTTCCCTTGGATGATGATACCATTTGTAGTGAGAAGCGGGCTCGGACCTTGGGCCTGCTTTCATTGGATCTGATTTAAAGAGGGAAGGAGATGGAGGATTTGAAAAAGCAGTCACTGGCTGCGGCAGCAGCCTTTATTATGGCAGCATCCGTACTTGCTGCAGGGTGTGGGAAGAAGGAAGCTGCCCCCACAGAGAGCGCGGCAGAGGTAACCTCCACGGAGGAAAGCACGCAGGAGAGCACAGAGGAGCCCACGGAGGAAAGCACGGAGGAGTCCACAGAAGGGGACAGCCAGGAGGAAGCAGTCCGCTATCACATGCTCCAGGGGACCATCGTGGAGCTGGGAGCAGAGGGAACCGTATTTACCCTTCAGGCCGACGACGGAAACAGCTATGACATCGCCCTCACGGATATCCGGGATGTGGAGGTAGAGCTGGCGGAGGAAACGCAGATTGCCATCGCCTATATCGGCGAGGTCCTAGGGGGACCGGAGGCCGCTGCCCTGGAGGATGTGACCCTGGTGGTCGCCCTGCCGGAGCAGGAGGAGTGGACCATCATGACGGAGACGGGAACCACCACGGCCAACGCCATGAGCACATTTTCCATGAAGACGGAGGATGGCAGGGAGCTGAGCTTTATGAAGGACAACTGCCCCATGGAGGAGGGCGCCCTCGTGGGAGACAGCGGAGATCAGGTGGAGGTGACGTATGTGGCCTCCCAGGGGATGAATTTCCCGGTGGAGATCAAGGCGGCGCGGTAAGAGCTGACGTCTATTTGCAGCAGTTCAAGCGGCGGGCAGAAGCAGTTTTCGTAAAAACCCTTGCCAAAAGGCAATTTACCCTGTACAATCGAATAGTGAACAAGATAAAGAGGGGCCAGGCATTTGACCCCTCTTTTCCTGGAGCGTGCTTGAAAATTCATTCCCGCTCCCGAGCATATTAGTTTACGGATAGTTTAGAAAGGTAAGAAAAGATGATTAGTGCAAATAATATCTCTCTTCGGGTCGGCAAGAAGGCTCTTTTTGAGGAGGTAAACATCAAGTTTACGGAGGGGAACTGCTACGGGCTGATCGGAGCCAACGGCGCGGGCAAGTCTACATTTTTGAAGATTCTCTCCGGACAGCTGGAGCCCACCAGCGGCGAGGTGGCCATCACGCCGGGACAGCGGCTCTCCTTTTTGCAGCAGGATCATTTCAAATATGACGCGTATTCTGTGCTGGACACAGTGATTATGGGAAATGCCCGGCTGTATCAGATCATGAAGGAGAAGGAAGCCATCTACATGAAGGAGGACTTCTCTGACGAGGACGGCATCAAGGCCGCGGAGCTGGAGGGCGAGTTCGCCTCCATGAACGGCTGGGAGGCGGAGTCCGACGCAGAGAACCTGTTAAATGGCCTTGGCATCGAGACTGAGCTTCACTACGCCCAGATGGGAAGCCTCCTGGGCGCGCAGAAGGTAAAGGTGCTCCTCGCCCAGGCATTGTTCGGCAACCCGGATATCCTGCTCCTTGACGAGCCCACCAACCACTTGGATCTGGACGCCATCGCCTGGCTGGAGGAGTTCCTCATCAACTTTGAGAACACGGTGATCGTGGTGTCCCACGACCGCTATTTCTTAAATAAGGTCTGCACCCAGATTGCGGACATTGACTACGGCAAGATTCAGCTCTATGCGGGCAACTATGACTTCTGGGTGGAGTCCAGCCAGCTCATCATCAAGCAGATGAAGGAGGCCAACCGCAAGAAGGAGGAGAAGATCAAGGAGCTTCAGGAATTTATCCAGCGATTCTCCGCCAATGCTTCCAAGTCCAAGCAGGCCACATCCAGGAAGCGCGCCCTGGAGAAGATCGAGCTGGATGATATCAAGCCCTCCAGCCGGAAGTACCCCTACATTGATTTCCGGCCCTTCCGTGAGATTGGAAATGAGGTGCTCACCGTGGAGCACTTAAGCAAGACCATTGACGGGGAGAAGATCCTGGACGACATTTCCTTCATTCTGGGACGGGAGGACAAGGTGGCATTGGTGGGGCCCAATGAGCGGGCCAAGACCGTACTCTTCCAGATCCTTTCCGGGGAGATGGAGCCGGATTCCGGCAGCTATAAGTGGGGGCTTACCACAACCCAGTCCTATTTCCCCAAGGACAACTCTGCGGAGTTTGCCAATGACGACACCATTGTGGAGTGGCTGACCCAGTATTCCCCGGAAAAGGATGTGACCTATGTGCGGGGATTTTTGGGACGGATGCTCTTTGCCGGGGAGGATGGCGTGAAGAAGGTGAAGGTGCTCTCCGGAGGCGAGAAGGTGCGCTGCATGCTCTCCAAGCTGATGATCTCCGGAGCCAATGTGCTGATGCTGGACGAGCCCACGGACCATCTGGATATGGAGTCCATCGACGCCTTAAACCGGGGTCTTATTAAGTTCCCGGGCGTGCTGATCTTCTCCTCCCGGGATCATCAGATTGTGCAGACCACGGCCAACCGGATTATGGAGATTATTAACGGAAAGCTGATCGACAAGATCACCACCTACGACGAATACTTAGAGAGCGACGCCATGGCCAGGAAGCGCTTTACCTTTACTGTGGCGGCCAGCGACGAGGAAGACGACTAAATGGAATAGTTTAAACACAGCTGCCCAGGACGGCAGGCAGAGGGGTGTCCCGGGAGCTGGGATGCCCCTTTTTGAGTTTTGGATGCCAGATATATTGGGATTTAAATGATACTGTGGGGGAAGTATATATGTTGTTTAATATGGCACAGTTTGACTCATATAGAGAAGATAACCGCCGGGAAGTAAAAAAGGCTAAGGGAGGACTTCCAAACTCCCTGTGGGAGACATATTCGGCATTTGCTAATTGCAATGGTGGGGTAATTATTCTTGGTGTACAGGAAAATGAAGACGGAAGCTGGAAAGCAGCAGGACTAGCGGATGAGGCAAAGCTTCGAAAGGATTTCTGGGATACAATTAATAATCACAGCAAGGTTTCACATAACCTGCTATCAGACAGGGATGTAGAGACATATAAAGATGAAAATGGACAGGCGATTTTGATAATTCGTGTTCCCATGGCGAAGAGAGAGCAAAAGCCAGTGTACATTAATAATGATAGGAGCAGCAAAGCTTTCCAACATAGATGCGAAGCTCCATCCCACAGCGGCGGGACTTTTAATGTTTGGGGAAGAATACAAGATTCTCTACGAATTCCCGGAATATTTTCTTGATTATCGCGAGGTACTTGACCCGGCGATCCGTTGGACAGATCGCCTGCAGTCAAGTTCCGGGGATTGGACAGGGAATTTATTTGATTTTTTCTTTCGGGTTAACAGTAAGTTAGCAAAGGATTTAAAAATACCGTTTTATTTAGAGGGTGTTACACGTGTGGATGATACGCCGGTTCACAAGGCTCTTAGGGAAGCGCTGGCCAACTGTATTGTAAATACGGATTTTTACCTTCCAAGAGGAATTGTGATTTGAAAAGAAACAGATTCAATTGTAATGGAAAATCCAGGGGGAATCCGTATTGGAAAAAAGCAAATGCTCAAAGGCGGCATTTCTGACCCGAGAAATAAGGCATTGATGAAAATGTTGAATTTAATCGGAATTGGTGAAAGGGCGGGGAGCGGTGTGCCAGATATTTATGGCGTATGGGCGCAGCAAGGATGGCAGGAGCCCTCAGTCCGGGAAGAATATGATCCAGACAGAACCATTCTGCAATTAACATTTTTACCTATAACGGCGATAAAAAACGGCGATAAAAAAACGGCGATAAAGTGGAAAACGAGAAAAATTGGTCCTAAAACAGAAAAAAATCTTGAGCGTATTTTGAAATCGATGACGCCCGGACAATTGTACAGGGCAAGTGAAATCGCAGATATGCTTGAATTAAAAAGCAGCCGTACAAGAGAACTTATTGCTTTTTTGGTGGAAGAGAAAATGATTGAAGCCATCGGCGAAAAGAGGGACAGGCGGTACAGAAAGAAATAAAGAAAATATGCAGGCCGAAAAGGGGTGTGGCTTACGAGAAAGAAACGGAAAGATTTTAAAGAAATCCATCACCGCAGACTG
>CALWMT010000214.1 GCA_944382045.1 uncultured Enterocloster sp.
CCGCTTCATTGTCCTGCACCGTATGAGAATAAAAGCAGGCCTTCAGTGACAGCCCATCGTGAACCAGGCCTGCGTCGAGAGCTGTCATCACCAGCTGGGCCCCGTATGTCTCCTGCAGCTGCCGGCTGTTTTCAATATGATCAAAATGCGCGTGACTGCAGATCACTGCCCTGACCCGAATCCTCTTCTCACGCAGGTATTCCATCAAATGCTCCCGTTCAAAATGCGATCCGCAGTCCAGAAGAATCCATTCCCCCTCTGTGATGCGGTAAAAGGGAATGCAGATGCTGGGAAGAAACAGGCAGCCCGTATTTTTGTAAATCATTTCCGCGTGAACCAAGCTCATTTTATCCCCTTACCTGCAGCCCTTCAGGATATTCTGCACAAAAGCAGGCGCAAAATCATAAGCCTGCCGACAAGCTTACTCCTTGATTTTGCACCTGCTTTCCCGCCGTCCTGAACGGCTGCTCTTTATTATTCTCTGCTTTCCTTAATCTCTCGGATCAGGGCCGGAATCACCGTATACAGATCTCCCACGATTCCATAATCCGCGATGTTAAAAATCGGCGCGTCCGGATCCTTATTAATAGCGACAATCGTATCCGATCCGCTCATGCCCGCAACATGCTGAATTGCGCCGGAAATTCCGCAGGCAATATACAGCTTGGGGCCTACAGTTTTTCCAGTCTGTCCCACCTGATGCACATGGCCGATCCAGTCGGAATCCACCGCCGCGCGGGAAGCTCCTACCTCGCCTCCCAGCAGATCTGCCAGCTCCTGCAGAAGCTCAAACCCCTTGGGACCGCCGATGCCGCGGCCGCCGGAGACAATGATTTCCGCATTTTCCAGATTGACGCTGCCAGCGCCGGCCTCCTTCAGCACCTCCACCAGTCTGGTGCGGATGCGCTCCGGCTTGACGGAGATGGCCTCCCGGATGATTTCCGGCTGGTTCTCAGGCTTCCTCTCTCCCTTTTTAAATACGCCGGGACGCACGGTGCCGATCTGCGGCCGGTGCGCCGGACACATGATAACCGCCAGCAGATTTCCTCCAAAGGTCGGACGGGTCCAGGCAATGTTTCCAGTCTCCTCGTCATAATCAACCGCTGTGCAGTCGGCGGTCAATCCTGTCTTCAGGCGGCAGGACAGCCTGGGTCCCATATCCCGCCCTACATTGGTGGCGCCGATCATCATGGGCATGCGTGTGCTGGCTCTGGAAAACCATCTGCGCAACCTGCAGGTAGATGCCGAGGTCAGTCAAAAGCTCGTCATTGCCAACAAGGAAATGTACAATATATATGGAAAAGCCCTGCGCCTGGCCTCCACCACCGTATCTGTCATGCTGACCGGGGAATCCGGCACCGGCAAGGATGTCCTGGCCAAGTTCATCCACCAGAGCAGCCCCCGCAGGGATCAGAATTTTATTCATGTAAATATGGCCGCAATTCCAAAGCCCCTGTTCGAGTCCGAGCTATTTGGCTATACGCCCGGCTCCTTCACGGGAGCGGCCCGGCAGGGAAAGGAGGGGCTTGTACAGCTGGCCAACGGAGGAACCTTATTTTTAGACGAGATCGGTGAGCTCCCACTGGATATCCAGGCAAAGCTCCTGCAGGTGATACAGGACAAGGAGGTTCGTGCCATCGGCGCCATCAATCCCACCCCCGTCGATTTCCGCATCATCTGCGCCACCAACCGGGATCTTCGCCAGATGGTCAGCGACCACACCTTCCGTCTGGACCTGTACCACCGGCTCACCGCCGTGGAGCTCACCATTCCTCCCCTGCGGGAGCGCAGGGACGAGATTCTTCCCCTGGCCACCTTCTTTCTCAACCGCTTTAACCAGCAGAATCACACGGACAAATACCTGACGGCAAACGTTCTTCAGGCCTTTACCAGCTACTCCTGGCCCGGCAATGTGAGGGAGCTTCAGCATCTGATTGAAAGCCTGGTGGTTCTCTGTCCCGATGCGGCGATTACCGCCGATCAGCTTCCCGCCGAATTTCAGGCAGACCGCCAGCAGGCTCTCATCGCCTCTGCGTCCCGCTCCGAAGGGCTCAGCCTAAAGCAGGCGGTGGCCCAGCTGGAAATACAGCTTATTGAAGCAGCGCTCAAAAACAGCGCCTCTGCCGCTGAGGCAGCACAAAGGCTGGGCATTGACGCCTCAACACTTTCAAAGAAAAGGAAACGATATGGATTATAGCTCTGATATGCAGGACAATGACACCCTGGCCAGTGACCCGGCCATGATAAGAATTTATGAAAAAGCAGATCTGTTAGCCCAGCGGGATGCCTCCATCCTGATTTATGGGGAAAGCGGTGTGGGCAAAAATCATCTGGCAGAATACATCCAAAAAAAGGGAGCCGCCCCCCACGCGCCCTTTATCCACGTCTACTGCAACGCGGTCTCTGACCAGCTCTTTGCCTCCGAGCTGTTTGGCTACACGGCCAACGCCTTTACCGGAGCCTCCGCCAAGGGCAAAACCGGTCTTCTGGAATCCGCGCAGAACGGCACGATCCTATTTGATGAGATCAACGAGCTGTCCCCGGAAAACCAGGCCCTCCTCCTTCATTTTCTCCAGAATAGGACCATAACGCCCATCGGAGCCCTGACAAGCCGTGAAATCCACACCCGCATCATTGCTACCTCCGGAAGAAATCTTTTAGATATGATCCAAGAGGGCTCCTTCCGCGCAGATCTGTATTACCGGCTCTGCGTCGCCCGTATTTTCATCCCGCCGCTGCGGGAGCGCAGGGAGGAGATCCCCATGTTTATCCGCCACTTCATCCGTCTTTATGAAAAGGAGCACGGCGGCGGCCCCCATCCGATTTCAAGAAGCCAGATGGTCAAGCTCTGCTGCCTGAAATGGTCCGGCAATCTGTGGGAGATCAAGAACCTGGCCCTGCGCATCTGTCTCGCTGACAGCACTGACGATGTGGTCCGCCAGTCGCCGAATCTCCGCAGCGCCGCAGAGCAGCTTGGGATCAGCTACAGCTCCTTATGCCGCAAGCGGGCGGAGTACAGAGCGCAGGCTCCAGACAAAGAGCAGCCATAAGGGCAGGGTATTCTTGACAATTATTTCCGATTTCTCTACAATAAAATTATCAATTATGAACGGAGGTGTTTTGCATGCTGCACGAGGTAACTTTCAAGTCCTTTAACGAGCGCGACACGGTATACGGATGGATTTATGTTCCCGCTGCCCCCGCAAAGGGAATCGTCCAGCTGATCCACGGCTTTGGCGAGCACTCCAGAAGGTATCTGCACATGATTGTGAAATTTATGGACGCGGGGTATATTGTGGCCGCAGACGACCACGTAGGACACGGAAAGACGGCCCTTGAAAACGGGATCTGGGGCGACTGGGGCGGCAGGGGCTGCCACACCATGATGGAGGATGAGCACACGCTCACCGCCATTGTAAAGGAAAAGTATCCGGGATTTCCTTATTTCTTATTTGGGCACAGCATGGGCTCCATGATCGCCAGAGATTATATCGCCAAATACGGCAATGAGCTCTCCGGCGTTACCATCTGCGGAACCTGCGGCGCATTCCGGGGCGCTTCCGAGACAGCCGCCAAGCTTGCAGAGGCCATCGCCCAGGGCCAGGGCGAGGCGTCCGATCCCGCCTTCACGGCAGAGCTCATGGGGTGGATGTGCGAATACTGCGGAGAGATCAAGCTTGGAAACGAGTGGATCTGCGCAGACCCCTATGTACAGCGGGACCACGCGGAGGATCCCTTCGACGCATTTACAAAGCCCACCTCCAACCGCTCTCTGTATGATTTCACTCAGATGATGGAGGTGATAAACGGCACAGAATGGGCCAAGAAGGTTCCCGTCTCTCTCCCCGTCTACAACATCGCAGGCGACTTGGATCCCGTTGGGGAATACGGAGAGGGCGTCTATGCCGTGACAAGCTGGCTCCGGGCCACAGGGCACAATGTAAAGACAAAATTGTATTCCGGCTATCGCCACGAGATACACAACTATAACGACATCAAGGATGAGGTGGAAGCGGGAATTATCGCTTTTATGAATGAAAATCTGTAAGGCAGATAAATGCGGAGGACTTCTCTATGCTCTTTTTTGAAAATGATTACGGCGAAGGCGCCCACGAAGCGGTTTTAAAGCGGCTGGCAGAGACCAATTATGAGCAGATGTCCGGATATGGGACCGACCCCTGCTGCGCGGCCGCCAGAGACAAAATCCGGGCAGCCTGCGCCTGCCCGGAGGCGGATGTATATTTCCTGGTGGGCGGAACCCAGACCAACGCGGTGGTCATCAGCTCCCTCCTGCGCCGCTACGAGGGCGTGCTTGCGGCCCAGACCGGCCATGTGAGCGTCCACGAGTCCGGGGCCATTGAGTTCACCGGGCACAAGGTACTTACGCTTCCCCAGCGGGAGGGCAAAATCCTTGCAGAGGACCTTGCTGCCTGGCTTACCGCCTTTTACGGCAATGAATCCCATGAGCACATGGTATTTCCCGGCATGGTCTACATCTCCCATCCCACAGAATTCGGGACACTCTATAGCAAAAAAGAGCTGGAGGACATCTCCTCCCTCTGCCGGCAGTATCAGCTCCCCCTCTATGTGGACGGAGCCCGGCTGGGGTATGGCCTTGCCAGCCCGGCCTCGGATATAAGCCTTGGGGATCTGTCCCGTCTCGTGGACGTCTTTTACATCGGCGGGACAAAGGTGGGCGCCCTCTGCGGGGAGGCAGTCGTCTTCCCGGCAGGAGCGCCGGCCCATTTCATGACCATGGTCAAGCAGCAGGGCGCCCTTCTAGCCAAGGGACGCCTCCTGGGCAT
>CALWMT010000215.1 GCA_944382045.1 uncultured Enterocloster sp.
CAGGGCCCTGTACCATTTGCCCCGCTGGTATTTCGCCTGGGTTATCATGGAGTGGATGCTGTGAAAGAGCACGGCCATACCCTCGTCCAGCTCGCAGTCCACGGCGTACTCCGGCAAAAGCTCAGTGAACAGCTCCTTAAACTTCTCCTTCTGGCGCACCGGGGATAGCATCTGGATGGTGTGAAAGCTGCACTTAAACTGCTGTCTGGCCAAATCCAGGAGATAGTCTAAGAAAGCCCGGAGCATCTCCCTCCGCCCGATCTGGTACTTTCTCCCGTCGGACAGGGTCACGCGCTCGAATCGGTCCGGATCGCTGACCCATCGCTTCACATCGAAAAACACAGGCACATCCTCATCCCGGTAATTCTGGCCGCACATGCGCACCGCCTCATACCCGAATACGTAGCGGACCTGGCTCTCGCCGGCCTCCTCCACTCCGATAACTGTGGGGATCACCACCCCGCCCTCCGTCCTGGCAATCCTGCGGGTATTGTCCTCGGTGCATATGCCCATCGTTGTGTTGGAGCTTCCGAAATCAATGACTAACGGCATATCCGTAGGCGCCGCATCCCGCACCTCCAGGCTTAAAAGGGGAATGCGCACCGCCTCGGCAAAGCCCGGCTCCGGCTGACGGTTTCCCGCGCAGCAGTCCCAGAGATATTCCGAGATGCGCTCCTCCGGAAAATAGAGGATAAAATATCTCCCCTTTTCCAGGGGTAGAATTGCCATGCCTTTCCCCCGGTGCAGATACATTTTCCCCTGCTGCTCCTTCAGGTAAAAACAGGTGTAGACCTGATTCTTCTCGTCCACAAGAAGAAGGTTTCCCTCGTAGAGCTTCCGATCCGATGCGATCTCGTAGCCGTCCAGGGCGTCCATGCCCATCTCCCGGTAGAGGACGATGGTTCCCGGGATGCGGATCCCCTCATCTCCTCGGATTTTCAGGGGGCAGCGGTTTAAAAATTCCTGAATCCGCGCCAGCCCCTCCTCGTCCCCGTCCGTCAGGTGCCGGTAGTCCTTCTGTCCCCGAAAGCGCATAATCAGGCGGATAAGGCCCTCCCGGTCCCCGGTTTCCCTGGTGGGGATCACCAGGCGCTCTTTCCGGCAGATCTCCCGGAGCTGGAAGGTGGTCATCTTCTCCAGCTGGGATCTCCTGTAGGTCTGATTGGGCTGTCCGGCCCGGCTGTCCGGGTTCAGGGTGTAGGTATATCTGGACATGTAGCTTCTTCCTCTCCTCGTAGATTCTCCAATGGCCGATTCGGCGTCAGGGCGCGTCCCCGGCAGGCCCCGGCGGGTTCTCCTCCTGGCTCTCTCCCTGGGCCGCCGCCTCCGCCCGGGACGCCTCCTCGGCTTCGAGCCCTGCCTGGGCCGCCTCAATCTTGGCATTCAGCCCGTCCGCCAGCTCCGCCAGCTCCAGCCGGATGTAGATGGCCTGGGCGGTCCGGTAATAGGTGACGGCGCTCTCGTACTGGCCCTGGGCGAGAAATTCATTTCCCTTGTTCTCCAGATCAATGGCGTTTTGCTGGTCGTTGGCCTTCTGTTGGTTCATGAGCTCCTGCTCGGCGGCCTGGGATTCCATCTCCTTGGCTGCGGCCTCCTCGGCTTCCTTCTGCGCCTCCTCGGCAGCGGCCTTTTCCTCCGCGGCGGCCGCGTCGAGCGCCTCCTCCACGGCGGCCTGGCGGGAGAGCGCCTCCTCCTTGCCGGCTCCGTAGTAGATGGAGGCTGCCTTGTCCCTGGCCTCGCTGTAGGCCTGGGCCGCGCCCTCCAGGTTCCCGCTCTTCTCCTTCTGGGCGCCAAGCTCAATCAGGTCATAGACCTCCATATAGTTTTTTGTCTCCTCTAAGCGGGCATCGATGTAATCCTTCCCCGCATTTCCCGCCTCCCTTGAGAGATCCCTGGCTGTCAGGTAGAGCTCCTGGGCCTTCTGGTATTCCTCCGCCGTCATGGCCTCGTCCGCCAGAAGGATCTGCTCCGAAAGCTTAACGTACTGGTCCGCCTCCTCCGCCTCCTCCGCCCGCTGAAGCTCCTGGGAAAGGCTTTTTGCCGTCCGGTATTCCTCCGCCGCCTTCTCATAATTGTCATAGCGCAGATATGTCTCGCCGCTCTCCATGGCCTGGGCCAGATTTTCCTCCTTCTGGACCCGGCTCCTGTGCCTGAGAAAGAGGGCCAGGCAGATGCCTCCGACGAGCAGGATGAGCGGGACGGCGATCATGAGAACCTGACGGACGGAAATCTTTTTCTTGGGGGAGCGGTAGATTTTATCCACAAAGGTGACGGCCAGAGAATAGTTGTCTATGGCGTGCTCCTCCTGCCGTCCCAGGATGAGATCCTCCGCCTTATTTAAAACCTCGTCTGGCTCCTTGGCGTCCTTAGCGATTTCCAAAAGCTCCTCGTCCGTGCAGTTCTCCCACACGCCCCGGGTCATCAGCTCCAGGATATCCCCGTCCTCCAGGCGCAGTTTTTTGGAGATTATGGGCTTCGGCTTCTCCCTTCCGCCCAGGAAGGAGTAGAGGTTATTGCGTTCCTCGTGGGACGCCGCGGCGTCCAGGGGAATTTTCTCTTCGTCCAGGAGATTCCTTGTCAGGGACTGGTCGCGGGTTTTTAAGAGAAAGCGGGCGTTGCGCAGCAGATAGAGGCGGCTGTTGCCCACATGGCAGCAGCGAAGCTTCCGGTAGTCCGTAACTGCCAGGATCACCGAGGCCTTCAGGTGCATGCCGCCCCGCATCTTTCTGAGCTCGCGGTGGGCCTCCTGGATGTACCGGTTCAGGCGGCCCTTCCTCAAGGTGGGATGCTCCCCGAAGCTTCGGATCAGGCTCTCCACCACAAGCTGGGCGCTGTTTGAGGCCGTCTCCCCGTCCAGGCTGTCCGCAAGGACGTAGCAGGCGAAATCGTCCATTTCCACATAGCCGAAATAGTCCCGGTTCGCAAGCTTCTGCCCTTCCTCCGATAGAAACCTGGTACGGAAGTCCGAATTAATCCGCCGCATCCTCTGCCTCCTCCGCGCGGAGTATCACCGCGCTGCCATTTTCCTTGTCGTCCCCGGGCTTTCGGCCCGCGGCCCAGACAATCTGCCGCGCCTTTTCCTGCGGGCTCTCCCCGCCGGCCAGCAGATCTTCCAGATCCGCCCCGGACAGGGCCTGCCAGATGCCCCGGCTCACCATGACCACCAGATCATCCCTCTTTAAGCGGATCGGGCGCTCCGGAATCTCAATCTCCCTAAAGCCATCCATCCCCAGATAATTCCAGCGGCGCTTCTCCTCCATGCTCCAGACCGCCTCCTTCTTAGAAATGCGGCCCGCCTCGTAGGCCTGCCTGGCCAGCACATCCAGGGTGTGGCCCTGGCTTAAGGGAATCAGTTCGCCGCCCCTATAGAGGGCAATCCGGATATCCCCCACCACCCCGTAATAGAGATGGCCGTTTCCCAGAAAGGCCAGGCCCAGGCAGGCCCCGCCCCGCCTCTCCCCGATGGTCTTCTGGATGCGGGCATTGGCCTCCCGGCACACGGTGCGAAAGAGGTACTCCGGGTTTGTCAGCACCTCATAGGGCTCATAAGCGTCCGCAGCGGCGTCCAGGGCAATCTGAGCGCAGACGCGGCCCGTATTTTCCCTGCCGATGCCGTCCGCCAGGATGGCTAACACACCGGCCCGTGTCTTTCGGATCTCGGTCATGTCCGCCTGTATCTCCCGGCTTCCCCGGGTCTGGGCCGTCCCCCAGCTCTCCTCCCCGCGCCTGCGCCGTCCTGCCCGCCCTCTCCCGTCAGAGAAGAACCAGGCAAGAAAAACCCGTCCCAAAAGCAGGACAGCCAGAGCCGTCATGAGGAGGGCCATCAGGAAGGCGGCATTTACATTTCCACTCACATCCATCACCCTTTGGCATCCGTCCACTCAAAATTTTCCCCGCACAGGGGTACAAAAATAAACCGGCTCTTCCCCAGCTCGATTGTGTCGTAGGGATTTAACTCCGTCGGCACATACACGGCCTGGTCATTCAAATAGGCGAGGCCCGCCGCGTCCCCGGGAAGGATCACCGTGTTCCGCTGCTTGTGGTCATAGACAATGACCGTGTGGTTGCGGCGGTTAATCTCGTTGTCCCCGGTAATCTGGATGTCCATGTCATCCCCCCGGCCCACGAAATTTTTTCCGTCATGGATCTTGTAGTCCATGCCCACCCGCGCGCCCTCGATGCACACGAGCCAGCCGCAGACCGGCTTTACATCCTCTGTGAGAACCTCCACCGGCGGCTCAAAGCCCTCAGGCTTCTTCTCGTCCTCTTCCTCCAGCTTCATCCGGCAGTAAGGGCACTCCTTCCCGTAGCGCCTCGCATTGTACACGTGTCCATTGGGGCATCTCACTAAACTCATGTCGCTCGTCTCCCATCTAACTGAATGTATTTTTCCTGAATATTCAAGCACGCTCTAGGTCAAGAGGAGCCGCGTGTTCGCAATAAAAATCACATCCCCGGCCCCCACCTGGCAGGGCCGGCCAGACAGCTTATAGCTCATGCCGTCCTCGGCCTTCTTGACCCGCACGCCGTTTTCCTGGCTCACATCCTCCAAAAACCACCGCTCTCCGGAGAAATTAAGCAGCGCGTGCTGGGGCTCGATAAAGGCTCCGTAAGCGCAGTCCCCCAGATCCACATCCACCTCCTCGTCCTGGTTCTTCTTCCCGATAATCAGGGCTGTTTTCCCGATAAGATCCCAGGATTTCAAGGGTTTATTCTCCTCATCCAGGAGCACCAGCTCCCGCACGGTAAAGGGAGAGTCCTTTCCCAGGGCTCCCGGCCCCACAAAGAGGCGATCCCCGGCGCC
>CALWMT010000216.1 GCA_944382045.1 uncultured Enterocloster sp.
TTTCCTTTAAAAGGCTGACTGCCTCCTTCTTGGCCTCCTCCATGTCAAAGAACAGGAACACCTTGTCGTCAAAGGTCTCCTGATCGCAGACCACATAGGGCTCCCTGGTGCACACGGACAAAATCACATACAGCTCGCCCGCTGTCCGCAGCCTGCCCAGAAGCTTCTGCTTCTCCTGCTGCTTATCTGCATCATTGCTCATCGTATCATTCTCCTTTTCATGCCCTACTGTGTTCTGAGCTCCGCGCCCATGGCCTTGCCCAGCTTTTTCATCACCTGGCCGGCGGCGTTCTCAATCTCCTCTGAGGTCAGCGTCTTCTCCGCCGAGCCGATGGTCAGCCGGATGGTGACGGACTTCTTGCCTGCAGGGATCTGCTTCCCTCTGTACTCGTCCACAAAGGACGCGTCCTTCACCAGCGCGCTGGCCTTCTTCTTGCCTAAAATCGCCTCATAGATGTCTGTCCAGGCGGTATTTACGTCAAAGAGCATGGAAATATCATAGTCTGTCTCCGGATACTCTGCCAGGTGGGTAAATTTATTTGTCCTGGACTTTAAGGGCTTTAAGCGGTCGGCATCCAGCTCAAAGAGCATGACGGAAAGGTTCTTGATCCCGCACTCCATGGAAGCCTTCTTGGCCAAGAGGCCCATGTCGCCGATTTTCTCCTCGCCCCGGTAAATATTTAACCACACCACATTGTCCGCCCACACCGGCTTATTCTCCTTCTTAAAGGAGAGCTCCTCCATATGGGTGTAGCGGGACATGTATTCCAGAACGCCCTTGGTCTCCCGGAAAAGCTGATTGATGGACTTCACCCCGCTGGCAAAGGCGCCGCCGATGTGCCTGCGCTGCTCCGGCAGGGACTCCGTCTCATCGTAGGGAGAGGTGAAATTCCTGTCAAAGAACACCTGCGCCTCCTCAAATATGGAGAAATCATCGAAATACCGCTCATTCTTCACAACCGCCTCGCAGAGGTTGGGAAGCAGGGAGGAGCGGATATAGCTCAGATCCGGAGCCGGCGGCGTGGAGAGCCTTAACATCCCCTCTGTGGTCTGAAGCACGGCATTTACAAACACATCCTTCATCCAGGGATAGGTGTAAACCTCCTGCATGCCGCAGCGGATGGCCAGGTACTCCTTGATATTGCGGACCAGATCCTGCTCCTTCTGGTTGATGGCCCCTGTAAATGTGGTGGTAAACTCCGTGGCCTCGAAGTTGTCGTAGCCGTAAAGCCTGGCCACCTCCTCCATCACGTCGTCCTTCATGGAGATATCTCCGGTGGACCGCCAGGTGGGGGCCACCACATGCATATTGTCCCCATGGATGGACACGTCAAATCCCAGAGCTTCGAGCTTGCTCTTAATCACGTCATTTGACAGATCCTTGCCCAGGCGCTTGGCAAGCCAGGCCAGGCTCACATCGATGTGGGCCCGCTCAAGTTTCTTCACATACTTGTCGCAGAAGCCCGTCACCTTAAGCTCCGGGTACAGCTCTTTAAAATACTGCATGGAGAGAGCCAGGGCCTGATCGCAGCGCTCCGGGTCAATGGCCTTCTCGTACCGCGCGGAAGCCTCTGTGCGGTTGTCATAGCGCAGAGCCGTCCGCCGGATACCCGTGGACTCAAAGTTTGCCACCTCCAGGATCACCCGCTTCGTGTCGGGGAGAATGGAATCCTTGGATCCGCCCATAACGCCCGCTAAGGCGACCGGTCCCTCGGCGTCCGTGATGGCCAGGTCATCCTCGCACAGGGTGAGCTCCTTGCCGTTGAGCAGGGTCAGCTTCTCACCGGGAGCTGCCCTGCGCACCACAATGTGGTCGGAAATATTGTCCGCGTCAAAGGCGTGGGTGGGGTTGCCCGTGGCCAGCATCACATAGTTTGTAATATCCACCAGGGCGTTGATGGGCCGCATTCCCGCCTTCCAGATACGGTTCTGCATCTGATAGGGGGAGGGCTTTACCTCCACGCCGGACATCTCCACGCCCATGTACCGGGCGCAGCGCTCCGGATCCTCGATCTCCACCTTGAAATCAGACTGCACATCCGTCTTGTAGGGCGCAATCTCCTTTAAAGGCAGGTCGTAGAGGGCCGAAATCTCCCGGGCGATTCCGTAATGGCCCCACAGATCCGGCCGGTTGGTCATGGATTTATTGTCAATCTCCAGAAGTACATCGTTCATATCCAGGGCATCCGCCAGGGGGGTGCCTGCGGGAACCGCAAAATCAGACAGATCCATGATCTCCCCTTCCTGGGACGCCGGGAACAGGCCGCCCAGCCCAATCTCGTCGGAGGCGCAGATCATGCCGAAGGACTCCACACCGCGCAGCTTGGCATTTTTAATCACCACGGGCTCTCCCTCCCCGTGCCAGCGCACCACTGCGCCGGGGCAGGAGACGGCCACCCGCATCCCCTCCTTCAGGTTGATGCCGCCGCAGACAATGTCCTTCACCTCGCCGCCGATGTCCACCTTGCACACACGCAGCTTATCCGCGTTGGGATGAGCCTCAATCTTCTCAATGATGCCCACAATCATATGGTCAAACCGGCGCGCCAGATACTCCACGTCCTCCACCTCTACCGTGGACATGGTCAGATCATAGGCCAGCTTCTTTAAATCCAAATCAGCGGGGAGCTTCACATAATCCCCGATCCATGATAATGATAATTTCATCTTGCTCCCTCCTTCTCTGAACTGCTCTAAGAACCGCAGATCCGCGCTGCGGAACAGGCGCACATCGTCCACGCCGTAGCGCATCATGACCAGACGGTCCAGGCCGATATTTACGTAAAATCCGGTATACTCATCCGGGTTCAGGCCCGCAGCCCGCAGTACGTTGGGATGGGGGGAGCCGCCGGGCATTACCTCGATCCAGCCCACATGCTTGCACACGCTGCAGCCCTTGCCGCCGCACACCTGGCACTCCATGTCAATCTCAAATCCGGGCTCCACAAAGGGGAAGAAGCCGGAGCGCATCCGCACCGGCACATCCGTGCCGAATACCTTGCTTAAAATGCTCTTGATCATCACCTTGCCGGAGGTAAAGGTAATGTCCTTGTCCACAATCAGCGCCTCGTACTGGAAAAATGCCCGCTCGTGATGGGCGTCTGTGGTCTCATTGCGGTATACCCGCCCCGGATACACAAAGCGGTAGGGGGGCTTGTGGGTCTGCATATAGCGCACGCTGCCGCCGGTCAGGTGGGGGCGCAGACAGAGCTTCTCATTGGTGCCGCCGCTGTCGTGGCCCTCAAGCCAGTAGGTGTCCATGCTCTCCCTGGCCGGATGATTGGGCGGGAAATTCAGCTTGTCAAAGGCGTAGAGCTCGCTGGTGATCTCGTCCTCCTGGAAAATCTCAAAGCCCATGGAGCGGAAGGTGTCGTTTAAGTCATAGCACATCTGGGTGATGGGATGGAGGCCTCCCCGCTGGGGCATAATCCCGGGAACGGAACAGTCAAAGTCTGCGGAGACCTCCGAGGCCTTTAACTTCAGCTCCGTGCGCTTTTCGTTGATCAGCTCCGTCACCTGGGCTTTGGCCTGGTTCAAAAGCTTGCCCGTCCCGGCGCGCTCCTCAGCCGGCAGGCCCGGCAGCTCCTTCATCAGAAGGCTCAATTCTCCCTGCTTTCCCAGGTAGGCGCTCTTTACGTTCTGAAGCTCGCCTTCGCTGGCCGCTGCAGAGATTTTCGCCTGGGCTTCCGATAAAATGCCATTAATCTTATCTTTCATTGCAATGCTCCTTTCGTTTCGTATCGTCGGCGGAGCTTCTGCGAAAAGCCTGCTGGTGCTTGGGGCTTTGGCAGAAAAATAAAAAACACCGCCTCCTGCTGTAAAACAAGGGACGATGTTGCTCGCGGTACCACCCTAATTCAGAGTACGCCGTATGCATACCCTGCACTCATTTTGCGCGTCCTGATTTGCTGCGCGGACATCCGGCTTGGCGCACTGCATCCAGTGCTTTTCGCCGGAAGGCTCCCATACTGAAACTTCCAAAAAGGGAATGGGGGATGCTCTCAGCCGGCGGCGCTCCCTCTCTGACCCATCAATCCTCTCTGTACTCACGTATGTTCGCGGCCTAACCAAATTTTACAGTTCAGACGGCGGGCAGGAAGACTACGTACCTTTGGGGTATGCCCTCCGTCTGAACTGTTACCATTCTAGTGCAAATCGGAGCGCTTGTCAAGCACTAAACCGAGAGGTTGTCCTGTCCCGGCCTGTTCCGTCATTCCTTCTCGAAGGTCATCCGCCCGAAGGCGTCATCCGCCGCTTCCCGATCCATGAGGCTTGCCATGTACACACCGGTGTCTGAGCCATCCACCATGAAGAGATAGCCCGTCTCGGGCCCTGCGGCTCCCGCCTCATAATAATAAGAAAGCATCGTTTCCCCATCCGTCACAATCTCCACGCCCTCCGTTCCCCGGATGGCCGCCTCCTGGGCCGCGTACTGATCCGGCGTCTGGAAAACGCCCTGGAACACCAGGCTGTCCCCGTTCTTCACCGAAAAGCTGCCCTCCTCCTGGGCGAGAGAATCCCCAGCGGAGGTGTCCAGAGTCACTTTGATTTTATCCCCGGTTCCCACCTGAAAGGTCATGGACTGGGATGTGGACACAGACGCGCCCTGACAGCCCCCAAGGCATAGAATTGCCAGCAATGCGGCTGCTGCCGCCCATTTTTTTGCATTGTGCATGTCATTACCTCCTGCCATATTTTCTCTGAAAATCCTGCCGCCGGGCACATGTAGGTTTAAAATCCGCTACTTCAGTATAAATGCGCTGAGCGCTAAAATAAGCGCTGCCCCCAGGCTT
>CALWMT010000217.1 GCA_944382045.1 uncultured Enterocloster sp.
GGAAAACCAGGCCGCTATTTGATTGAGGACGACTACGACAGCGAGTTCCGGTATCGCGGGAAGCCGGTGCCTGCCCTCCAGGGCATGGACCGGGGAGGCCGGGTGATCTATCTTGGAACATTTTCCAAATCTATCGCTCCGGCGATCCGGGTAGGCTTTATGGTGCTTCCTCAGGAGCTGCTGAAGGTCTACAGGGAGCGGGCGGGATTTTATTCCTGCACGGTGTCCCGCATAGACCAGGATGTTCTGTACCAGTTTATCACCCAGGGCCACTATGAGCGGCATTTAAATCGGATGCGGGCGGTGTATAAGGGGAAGCACGACGCCCTTCTGGCAGGGCTTCGGCCGCTGGAGAGGGCATTCTCCATCACCGGGGAGTATGCGGGCCTCCACGTGCTCCTGACCCACAGGGGAGGGATGGAGGAGGACGAGCTTGTCCGCCGCGCCCAGGCGGCCGGCGTGAGGGTCTACGGCATATCCGGCAGCTTCATTCACCCGGAGCACAATGTGTACCCATCCACGGTGATGCTGGGCTATGCCAATTTAAGAGAAGAGGAGATAGAGAAGGGCTGCAGGCTGTTAGAAAAGGCCTGGACGTGACGGCTGGGAAGAAATGCAGGGCTGCTGAGTGCTCATAATAAAATGCGGGATCGGGGCATATGCCTCGATCCCGCGGGCTTTCACGGCGCGCCTGGCACGCCCTTTTATTCCCTGTATTCCTGCAAAGCAGCCTACTGGACGGTATCCTCCTCAATGCTGGTGGTCTCCGTCTTTTCCGGTGCCTCCTCGTAAGCCCCTGGGGCTGCGCCCGCCGGCTCCGAGGCATCCTTTAGCAGATCTTCATCGTACTCCTCCTCGCTCTGTGCGGCCGAAAAGCTGGAGGCTTCGTCAAAATCATCTCCGTCCAGGCGGTCGTAATCAAAGAGAGCATCGTCATCTACATAATCGTCGTCCAAAAAGCCCTCGTCCTCGAAGAGGTCACTGTCATCCTCCTTCTGCGCCCGGCTGTCCGCAAATTCCTCTTTCTTAGATTTTACCGTGTGAATGGCCATATGGGCGGTGTCTACCGCAGCGGACACAGCCTCATGGGCAGTGTCGGAGAGAATCGTGCCAGCATCCTTTAATACATTTTTCGTGGCGTGAGCCATGTCCTTGGCAGCGACCTTGAACTCGTCTCTGCTGGAGGCCAGAGAAATATAGCTGCGGCTTGTGCGGCGGGGATCTCTGGAGGTGTCCTCCTTCTCCTTAGAGCCCTTGGCGTCAGAGCCAGGCTCCTGGTCCGGCTGCCCCTGGGCGGTCCCTGTCTGGGAGCCCTCGTCCGCGTCCTCCTCGAATTCACGGAAGTCCTTCTCCAGCTCCTTATGGAAGGTCTTGTACTGAAGGATGTAGGACACACCGGCAGCTACCGCTCCCGCTGCGGCTGCAAATGCAAGAAACCTGCCAAAACCTTTTTTTGCCATACCTAAAACCCCTTTCCTGGTCATACCGGAGCATATGCTTCCGTCATGAACTATTATCTCTATTGTATTTATTGTAATACGAAAAAAGAAAAAAAGAAATAATAAAAGAGTAAAAAAACAATAAAAATATAAAATTTTAGCACTCGAGGCTTGACACTGCTAACAAGAGGTGATATAACATACAATGTGAGCTGAGAGATGGCTGAAAAGCCACATACTGCAGCGCGTGGAAGCCGGAGAGCTAAGGACCGGATCCCGTTAAGAAAAAGAATAGAAACCTATGGGAAATAAGGAGGAATTTAGTCATGAAGTTGGTACCATTGTTTGACAAGGTTGTATTAAAGCAGCTGGTAGCGGAAGAGACCACAAAGTCCGGCATCGTTCTTCCCGGAGCAGCAAAGGAGAAGCCCCAGCAGGCAGAGGTTATCGCGGTAGGCCCCGGCGGCGTGGTAGACGGCAAGGAGGTTGTTATGCAGGTGAAGGCCGGCGATCAGGTGATCTACTCCAAGTACTCAGGCACCGAGGTGGAGCTTGATGATGAGAAGTACGTGATCGTAAAGCAGAGCGACATTCTGGCAGTGGTAGAGAAGTAAATCAGCAGGCAGTATCGCTGGATTCCGTTTTATATAATTTCATAGTAAGAGAACATAATTTTGGAGGTTGATTGACATGGCAAAGCAGATTAAATATGGCGTAGACGCCCGCAAGGCTCTGGAGGCAGGCGTAAATCAGTTGTCCGATACCGTACGTGTTACCTTAGGACCCAAGGGCCGCAATGTAGTTCTGGATAAGTCCTTTGGCTCACCCCTTATCACCAACGACGGCGTGACCATTGCAAAGGAGATCGAGCTTCAGGATCCCTTTGAGAATATGGGCGCACAGCTGATCAAGGAGGTTGCCTCCAAGACCAACGATGTGGCCGGCGACGGAACCACCACTGCAACGGTTCTGGCTCAGGCTATGGTAAACGAGGGCATGAAGAACCTGGCAGCAGGTGCGAACCCCATTATCCTGCGCAAGGGCATGAAGAAGGCTACGGATGCAGCCGTTGAGGCCATCAAGGCTATGAGCAAGCCTATTAACGGCAAGGCACAGATTGCAAGAGTTGCCGCTATCTCCGCTTCCGACGACGAGGTGGGCACCATGGTAGCAGACGCTATGGAGAAGGTTTCCAAGGATGGCGTTATCACCATTGAGGAGTCCAAGACCATGAAGACCGAGCTTGACCTGGTGGAAGGCATGCAGTTTGACAGAGGCTATCTGTCCGCATATATGTGCACCGATATGGATAAGATGGAAGCAAACTTAGACGATCCCTATATCCTGATTACCGATAAGAAGATCTCCAACATCCAGGATCTCCTTCCCCTGCTGGAGCAGATCGTGAAGATGGGCGCAAGACTGCTGATCATTGCGGAGGATGTTGAGGGCGAGGCTCTGACCACCCTGATTGTAAATAAGCTGCGCGGCACCTTCAGCGTAGTTGCCGTGAAGGCTCCTGGCTACGGCGACAGAAGAAAAGAGATGCTGCAGGATATTGCAATCCTGACCGGCGGCACCGTGATCTCCGAGGAAGTTGGACTGGATCTGAAGGATGCCACCATGGATCAGCTGGGCCGTGCGAAGTCCGTTAAGGTTCAGAAGGAGAACACCATCATCGTTGACGGACTTGGCGACAAGAACGCCATCGCAGCAAGAGTTGCCCAGATCCGCAAGCAGATCGAGGAGACCACCTCTGACTTCGACAGAGAGAAGCTGCAGGAGCGCCTTGCGAAGCTGGCAGGCGGCGTAGCGGTTATCCGCGTAGGCGCTGCTACTGAGACCGAGATGAAGGAAGCGAAGCTGCGCATGGAGGATGCCCTGAACGCTACGAGAGCAGCTGTTGAGGAAGGCATCATCGCAGGCGGCGGCTCCGCATATGTACATGCAACCGCTGATGTACAGAAGGTTGTGGATTCCCTGGAGGGCGACGAGAAGACTGGCGCTAAGATCATCCTGAAGGCTCTGGAGGCTCCTCTGTTCCACATCGTTGCCAACGCAGGCCTTGAGGGCGCTGTGATTGTAAACAAGGTGAAGGAGTCACCGGTAGGAACGGGCTTTGACGCATACAAGGAAGAGTATGTGGATATGATCGATGCAGGTATCCTGGATCCTGTAAAGGTTACCAGAAGCGCTCTGCAGAACGCTACCAGCGTGGCCTCCACCCTGCTGACCACCGAGTCCGTGGTTGCCACCATCAAGGAGCCGGCTCCGGCAGCTCCGGCGGCACCTGACATGGGCGGTATGTACTAATCCGAGATAATAGAAAGCTTAAGACTGTCATTAAAAGACAGAGCAGTGAATAAAAATAAGCTTCCGCTTTTACAACTATGTAGGCGGAAGCTTATTTTTTTTTTTTTTTTAAAACAGCGCTCTCGCTCCGGCCGCCAAGAGAAAACAGATCCCCATACCCCAGGCTGTGGGAAGGAAAAAGGCGAGGACGGTCCATTTCCAGGAGCCGGATTCCTTTTTTATTGTGAGCAGAGTGGTGGAGCAGGGCCAGTGCATGAGGGAGAAAACCATCGTGCACAGCGCGGTTATCCAGGTCCAGCCGTTTGCAGTGAGGAGCTCCTTTAGCTGCGTCAGGCTGTCAAATTCCAGGATGGTTCCCTGGGACAGGTATGCCATGAGAATGAGAGGGAGCACAATCTCATTGGCGGGAAGTCCCAGAAGGAAGGCAGCGAGGATAACCCCGTCCATGCCCAGGGCCCGGCCAAGAGGGTCAAGAAACGCACAGCAGTGCATCAGAAGGCTTATGCCCTCCAGCTCTGTGTTGGCCATGAGCCATATGAGGAGACCGGCAGGGGCGGCGATGCAGGCCGCTCGGCCTAGGACGAAAATCGTCCGGTCGAATAGAGAGCGGAGGAGGATGCGCCCCACCTGAGGCCTCCGGTAGGGCGGAAGCTCCAGGGTAAAGGAGGAGGGAAGTCCCTTTAGGACGGTTCTGGACAAGAGCCAGGAGGATGCGAAGGAGGCCCCAATGCCTAATAGGACGAATAAGGTTAAAAGCAGGGCGGAGCTGAGGGAGGAGATGAGGCCGCCTGCGGCTCCGGCAAAAAACATGGTGATGAGCGCCGTGAGTGTGGGGAAGCGGCCATTGCAGGGAGCGAAGCTGTTGGTGAGCATAGCGATGAGCCGTTCCCTCGGAGAATCAATAATGCGGCATCCCACAACCCCGGCCGCATTGCAGCCAAATCCCATGGCCATGGTCAGCGCCTGTTTCCCGCAGGCCCTGCACCGCATGAAGGGCTTATCCAGGTTGTAGGCGATCCGCGG
>CALWMT010000218.1 GCA_944382045.1 uncultured Enterocloster sp.
GAGGTGAAGCAGGTGATATTGACAGAATACAACGAAGAACTGCACGCCAAGACACTGATTGAAGAGGGCAGAAGAGAGGAGCGGGAGAAGAACGCTCAAATTCTCCAGCGGGAGCGTGAGAAGAATGCCCGGATTCTCCAGCAAGAACAGGAGAAGAACGCCCAGATTCTCCAAAATAATATCAAATTCCTGCGTCAGCTGCTTCTTCAAATGCTCGAATCAAAGGGACGGGTGTCCGGGGAGATAACAGAACGTATTCATTCAGAAAATAATCCGGACATCCTGCAGGCATGGGCGTCATTTGCTGTGAGCTGCGACTCCTTAGAAGCCCTGGAAAGAGAGATTTTGAGAGAGGAACCGCGCAGCAGCGAGGGGGAAGACGGCAAACAGGATAGCGAATAGGAAAGGCAGGCTGCATTTGCTGCGGCCTGCCTTTTCCCATCCCTCTGCAATGCGCCGCATCATTTGGAAGCTTTATAGCGTCAAGTTGTGGCCGCGGTGCTTTTGTGGTAAGATAAGCGGCGGGAGCTGAGAGGCCGAAGCGGAGAGCGGCAGCTTTGAATGGAGGGGGATTTTGAAAAAGGTATATTTTATCGGCGGTACAATGGGCGTAGGAAAGACGTCCGTCTGCCAGATTTTAAAAAGAAAGCTGGATAAGTCGGTGTTTCTTGACGGGGACTGGTGCTGGGACGCCCATCCCTTTGTGGTGAACCCGGAGACGAAAGAGATGGTGATGGACAATATTTGCCATCTCCTGAACAATTTTATCCATTGTCCGGCTTATGAGCATATCATTTTCTGCTGGGTGATGCATGAGCAGGCAATCATTGACCGGCTGCTCGCCAGCCTGGACACAAGGGACTGCGAGGTGAAATGCATTTCCCTGGTGTGCAGTGGAGACGCGCTTTCTGAGCGGCTTTTGCGGGATATCCGCCGGGGAATCCGCCAGGCGGACGTGCTGGAACGCAGCTTGCATAGACTTCCCCTGTATGAGCACCTAAAGACAATAAAGCTGGATGTCTCCGGGATAGACCCGGAGACGGCGGCAGAGCGGATTCTGAGAATGCAGGACAGAGCTTGGAGAGAAAGGCAGGCACAATCCAATGATTGAAAAGATAAAGGTGCGGGGCGCCCGCGTACACAATCTGAAAAATATTGATGTGGACGTCCCCTTGAATAAAATTACGGCTGTGGCCGGGGTATCCGGCTCCGGGAAATCATCGCTGGCGCTGGGAGTTCTCTACGCGGAGGGCTCCCGGCGCTATCTGGACGCGCTCTCCACCTATACAAGGCGGCGGATGACCCAGGCGGCCAAGGCCCAGGTGGACGAGGTGCTCTATGTGCCTGCGGCCCTGGCCCTGCACCAGCGGCCGGGGGTTCCTGGCATCCGCAGCACCTTTGGCACGGGAACGGAGCTTCTAAACAGCCTGCGTCTCATGTATTCGAGGCTGGCAAGCCACCGCTGTCCCAATGGTCATTACCTAAAGCCCACGCTGGCAGTGGCGGCTGGGCAGGAGCTTGTCTGCCCGGTATGCGGCGAGCACTTTTACGCGCCCTCCGCTGAGGAGCTGGCCTTCAACAGCCAGGGGGCCTGCCGCACCTGCGGGGGTACGGGAATGGTGCGGACGGTTGACAGGAGCACCCTCGTGCCGGATGAATCCCTCACCATCGACCAGGGAGCGGTGGCGCCCTGGAATTCCCTCATGTGGTCTCTGATGACGGATGTGTGCAGGGAAATGGGCGTCCGCACGGACGTGCCTTTTCGGGAGCTGACGGAGCGGGAGCGGGACATTGTCTTTAACGGCCCGGCGGAGAAAAAGCATATTTTCTATAAGGCGAAGAATACCAATCAGGCGGGAGAGCTTGACTTTACGTATTTTAATGCGGTGTATACAGTGGAAAATGCCCTTGCCAAGGTGAAGGACGAGAAGGGCATGAAGCGGGTAGAGAAATTTTTAAAGGAGGATGTGTGCCCGGACTGCGGCGGCACTCGGCTGTCCGAGGCTGCGAGGGCCCCGAGGCTTAAGGGCATTTCCCTGGATGAGGCCTGCGGGATGAGCCTTTCCGACCTGGCGCAGTGGGTGGACGGCGTGCCGGCCTCCCTGCCGGAGGAGATGCGCCCGATGGCGGAGAGCATCTGCGAGTCCTTCCGGACTGTGGCCAGGCGGCTTTTGGAGCTGGGGCTTGGCTATCTCTCCCTGGACCGGGCGGCCTCCACCCTCTCCACCGGGGAACGGCAGCGGATGCAGCTGGCCCGGGCCGTGCGCAACCGGACCACCGGGGTGCTCTATGTGCTGGACGAGCCATCCATCGGCCTGCATCCCACGAATATTGTGGGCCTGGTTCGGGTGATGCGGGATTTAGTGGCGGATGGAAATTCTGTCCTTTTGGTGGACCATGACACCCAGATTCTGGCCCAGGCGGACTGGCTTATCGAGATGGGACCTCAGGCCGGAGCCGACGGCGGACAGGTTATCGCCCAGGGGACCATTGGGGAGATTGAGCGAAATGAGAATTCGCTGATTGGGCCGTACCTCTCGGGGCAGGCGCAGGTGCGCCGGATGCAGGCGGAAAGCGCCGGAGCCCCGGAGGACCTGTTTTCCCAAGGAGCCATCCATCTCTCCACCGGCTCCATCCACACGGTTAAGCCCCTTGCGGTGGACATTCCCAAGGGGAGACTCACCGCTGTCACCGGGGTATCGGGCTCAGGAAAAACTACGCTGATTCTGGAGAGCCTGGTTCCCGGCCTGGAGGCGGCCATCGAGGGGAGAGCGCTTCCGGAGCATGTGAAATCCGTTCAGGCCGGCGGCATCCGCCGGGTAAAGCTCATTGACGCCACGCCCATCGGCATCAATGTCCGCTCTACAGTGGCCACCTATGCCAATGTGCACGATGAGCTGCGCAAGGTTTTTGGGCGGCTTCCGGAGGCAAAGGAGCGGGGGCTTAAGGCAGGAGATTTTTCCTATAATACGGGAAAGCTGCGCTGCCCCTTATGTGATGGAACCGGGGTTATCAGTCTGGACGTACAGTTTCTGCCGGATGTGGAGGTGCCCTGCCCGGACTGCAGGGGCTCCCGCTACGGAAAAGAGGCGGAGGCCGTGATTTACCGAAATAAAGCTGGGGAAAGCAGCAGCCTTCCCCAGCTCATGGCCATGGATATTCACCGAGCGCGAAGGGCCTGCCAGGATTTAAAGACAGTGGACCAGCGGCTTGCGGTCTTAGAAATGCTGGGCCTCGGATACTTGACCCTGGGGGAGGAGACGCCCAGCCTTTCCGGCGGGGAGGCCCAGCGGCTGAAGCTCGCCAGCGAGATGGGAAGGGGACAGTCCGACACGGTCTTTGTCTTTGACGAGCCCACCATCGGCCTTCATCCCCTGGATGTGCAGACCCTTCTGGGAGTATTTCAGACCCTGATTGACGCTGGGGCCACGGTGATTGTGATTGAGCACGATTTGGATGTAATCCGGAATGCGGACTATATCATCGATATGGGCCCCGGCGGCGGCGAGGAGGGCGGCCGGATTGTGGCGGCGGGAACGCCAAAGGAGATTGCAGCAGCGGAGAAGAGCGCTACGGGGCGGTTTTTGCGGCAGTTTGGATTGACTGCATTTCAAATTGTGTAATGACGAAATTCGTTCCGATACTTTCTTTGCCCTTAATGGAAATCCTGATGCTGTAACGAGGATTGAAGTTAAATACTACCGCAGTACAAAAGTAGTGCTGGATAACATCCCTGGGAAGACGGCGGAAAAGCATATTATATGGGATTATAACAAGTCTGCTTGACAGAGATGTGTATTGTGAGGGCGGCTGTGAGAATCGTATCTGTTGAATATTACTCGGCTGAAGAAGCTCCATTTCCTGTTGAAAAGACAAAGCATATGATCAGGAAATATGAGAGAAATGGGGAGGAAAATTAAAACATTAGTTTGAACGATGCACGGCAGTATCAGGATATGCTTCTTGGATATGTATTGCAGGAATGCTTACCGTGCCTGCAACCTTAAATTTTCTGTGCTTATATTGAGGGCGTTTGGCTGTGGCACATATTATAAATTTATAATTTAATAATAGATTATAATATATAATTTGATGTTGACATTCTAAAAAAACATGCTATTATTAAGTTAAAGAATTTATAGTAGTCTTCTCCTAAAGGGGAAGTGGATTGAAAAATAATATAATATTAGATAAGACGGAAAGGTATGGCAGAATAAAGGGGGTCATACCTTTTTCTTTTAAAAAATTATGGGCGAGAGGCATAAAGCCATGGCAAATTATGTATCACATTATCGAAAAGAAGATGACTGTTACCAGACAAATCGGCAGCACCAGATAAACGTTGCCAAGTTATGCCGAAGCTACTGTCAAATCCCGCTATTAAAAAACATCGCCTATATTACCGGCCTTCACCACGATGATGGAAAAAATACTTTGGATAAATGGCAGCCTTATTTTTTAAAGAGTATTCAGGAAGAGAGAATACTGGGAATAGAGAAAGTAGACCATTCCACTTTGGGCGGGCTGATAGTGGACACATACGTTCCGGGAAGCCTGCTTTCTGAAATGATACAAGTAGCAATTTTTACGCATCATGGACTGGCGGATTGTGTGTCAATAGCGGATGGTATTCCATTGATTGAAAAGAGAAAGAAGAAGTATGCAGACTCAGAGATAGAGCATGTGAAAAGGGTTTGTGAGGACGAAATACAAAATGATTGGGAAGCCCTTTTCAGCGATGCAAGAAATGATTTGAATGTACTTCTAAAAAGA
>CALWMT010000219.1 GCA_944382045.1 uncultured Enterocloster sp.
TTGCGGCGGCCAATGCCCTGAGCGACGTGTACGCCATGGGCGGGGAGCCAAAGCTGGCCTTAAATATTCTCTGTGTGCCGGAGGCCATGGATAAGGATGCAGTGCACGAGATTCTCAGGGGCGGCTATGATAAGGCCTACGAGGCCGGGGCCATCATCGCCGGGGGCCACACCATCCACGGGGCGGAGCCCATCTACGGCCTTGCAGTCTCCGGCTTCGTCCACCCAAAGCGGGTGCTCACAAACAGCGGCGCAAGGCCCGGGGACATCCTGATTCTCACAAAGCCCCTGGGCGTCGGCATTCTCACCACAGGAGCCAAGGGGGATATGGTGGAGCCGGGGGTGCTTGCGCGCATTTACCGCCAGATGGCCGCCCTCAATAAGGCGGCCCGGGATGTCTTAGAGGCGTTCCCGGTCCACGCCTGCACGGATGTGACGGGATTTTCCCTTATAGGCCACAGCTTTGAGATGGCGCAGGGAAGCGGGGCCTCTCTCCATATCTTGACTGGGCAGGTTCCCTTCCACCCGGAGGCCTGGGAGCTGGCCGAGATGGGCTTTATCCCTGCCGGCGCCTACCGCAACCGGGAGTACACGGCCGGGGGCGTTCACGTAAAGGAGGGAATTCCCCTGGCCATGGAGGATATCCTCTACGACCCGCAGACCAGCGGCGGCCTGCTCGCCGCCCTGCCGGAGAAGGAAGGCATGGAGTGCCTGGCGCGGCTTGCGGACGCGGCTGTGGAGGCAGCTGTGGTTGGGTATGCGGCGGAGAGAGGGGAGTATGCTATTTATTTAGAGTAAGTGTTCGAAAAGCCCGAATCCGCAGGCGGTGTTCGGGCTTTTCACTGCATTATTTTTCTATGTACTTCCATACGTCATCACATAGAAGACAGTCCAGAGACTTTATATGCTCCTTCAGCAGCTTGTCTGTCTTCATTATTGGACGCAGATCACAATAATATACACCGTCCAGAGGACTGAGGCCGATTGTATACGCTTTAAAGTGCCCTGTCAGGAATGTCTGGCCAGCGGTATAATCCGGCTCCTTTCCTGCTCTCTGCACGTCATGAAGGAAAATAGCGAAATGAGGCGTTTGGGTATTCGTCAAAAAGTTATACATCAGCTTATCCAAAAATATTTTATCAATCCGGTCCTTGCTCGATGTTTTTACTGATCCTATGGCTTTTATCCTTCCGCCTTGTATAATCTCTATATCGTTCTGATAGGTCATCTTTTCATCAGAGCCAGGAATCGGAACCCTTAATGTCTCCGAGGTAACTGTAAACCCCAATTGTTTCATGATAAGCTGCATCAGGCGCTCAAAAAGATCACCATTAATTTTTCTTGCATTGTTTGTCTTCGACGCAGGCAGGGCATCCAGCGCACATCCGATTGACTGCTGTGTTGTATAAATAAAGCGATTTATTTTCTCTCTCGCCTCCTGATCCTCCGAAATTTCCTTGATATTGCTTAGGACGTTCACAAAATCCACAGCATTTTTTTCATATTCGTCCAATCTAAAAAACAATTGCGTATTCACTGGACGGGTTATATTATAATCTCCATCCTTTCGATATTGAAAAAAATGATAATTATTCTCGTTCTTGGCTACTAATTCCGCTTGAAGCTCTTTTTCTATAAATTCGAGATATACTTCAGCAAATTCTATATACTGATCTAAATTGACAAATCGTTCCTTTTGTGTGACCCAGGCCATGATTTCCCACAAGGTTTTCATCGTATTGTCTCCCTCCTCGAAACAACCGTTTTATCGTACTGAATCCAATCATCCTCCGTTTTCTCCGGAACATTTTTCAGACGGTCAACCGCCCACTGCAAATATGTCTCTTCCTGGTCAATTCCAATCCAGCGTCTTCCCAACTGCTTCGCGCAGACTGCCGTTGTGCCGCTTCCAACAAAAGGATCCAAAATAACATCACCCTTTGACGAAGATGCTAAAATCACCTTTCGGAGCAGCTCCTCTGGTTTTTGTGTCGGATGCGGAGTTTTTTCACCCATGCCATTGCATGTTGTAGGAATTTCTATGACATCCTTCGGCTTTGCCCCTAAAGGATTCGGCATCCACTCCCCTCTCTTTTTTCCATTCCCATACTGACTGGTCTCCGCCTGCGGATGCGCAGGATATTTTAATGTATGTGCGTTATAAGGGATTCTGATAGAATCAATATTCATCACATATTTTTGTGATTTGCGCAGGCATAGAATGCTTTCATGACTTCTTCCCCAATCACTTCCCAAATTTGCTTTGTTTTTATAATGCCATATCAGCCATCTGCAATTATAAAAATACCGCATGGCCGGATGATGAATGTCTGCTAAAATTTCCGAAAATCCGCAGACATAAAGGCTTCCCGTGTCCTTTAAAACGCGGCTGGCCTCCTTTATCCACTTCATGGAGAAACGAATATAGTCCGCCTGACTCTTAAACGTGTCCCATTCTGCCTTTTTTAGAGAATAGGGAGGGTCCGCAAAAATCAAATCTACGGAAGCATTTTTAATTCTCTTTAAAAGCTCCAAGCTGTCCCCGCAAAAAAGGACTCCATCTTCCTCTGCATAATACGGTTCTGGTGCAGTCTTCTTCAATATGTTTTTAAAGTTACCTATAATCTTCTGCGGCATGTTTCGTCTCCTAATTTTCAATATCCGATTGACATCCTTATTTTAGCATAAAATATTTCTTTTGTCATTTTAAGTATTTTATATTTCACATAAAAGCGTAAAAGTTTAAAGTAATAAAGCGTTGACTTTTTCCCCGCTTCGTCGTATAGTAGCAGATACAAACCTTTTTCTATTCAAAATTAACAGCAAGGAGAAAAGACTGCTATGATTATTATTATGAAGCCGAATGCTTCCCAGGAAGCAGTGGCAAAGGTTAAAAATCTGATTGAGGCGAGGGGCCTCACCGCCCATCTCTCCCAGGGCGCCCAGGTGACCATCGTGGGCGTTGTGGGCGACAAGACAAAGCTCGCCGGCAGCAACATCGAGATGAGCGAGGGCGTGGACAAGGTGATGGCTGTCACCGAGTCCTACAAGCTGGTCAATAAAAAATTTCATCCCGAGGATTCCGTGATTCCCGTGGGAAATACCCATATCGGGCCGGGCCATCTGACGGTTATGGCCGGACCCTGCGCGGTGGAGTCCAGAGAGCAGCTCATGGAGACTGCCTTTGCGGTGAAAAAAGCGGGCGCCTCCTTCCTGCGGGGCGGGGCCTACAAGCCCAGAACCTCCCCCTACTCCTTCCAGGGCCTGGAGGAGGAGGGGCTTCGCTATATGAAGGAGGCCCGGGAGGCCACGGGCCTCAATGTAATCTGCGAGGTTACAAGTGAACACGCCATTGAGACCGCTGTGAAATACGTGGACATGCTCCAGATTGGCGCCCGGAACATGCAGAATTTCGAGCTCTTAAAGGAGGCTGGCAAATCCGGACTTCCCGTATTGTTAAAACGTGGATTATGTGCTACCATAGACGAGTGGCTGAATGCGGCGGAGTATATCATTTCCGAGGGAAATCCCAATATCGTCCTCTGTGAGCGGGGCATCCGCACCTACGAGACCTCCACCCGGAACACCCTGGATATCAGTGCGGTTCCGGTTATCCGTCAGAAAAGCCATCTGCCCATCATCGTGGACCCCAGCCACGCCACCGGCGTGCGGGCCTATGTGGAGCCCCTGGCCAAGGCGGCTGTGGCTGTTGGAGCAGACGGCCTGATGATTGAGGTTCATCCCTGCCCGGAGCGGGCCCTCTCCGACGGGCCGCAATCCCTGACCTTTGACGCATTTGAGACGCTCATGCAGGACCTGGCGCCCTACGCCAAGCTCGCCGGGCGGACGATGTAAAAGCCTAAGGAGATTTTTCATGGAACAGATGACAGACAAAACCATTGCATTCATCGGCCTGGGGCTCATCGGCGGCTCTATCGCCAGGGGCATCAAGCGGGCCAGGCCGGATATCCATATCATGGCGTACATGCGCACCCGGTCCAAGCTGGAGCAGGCTCAGCGGGACGGGGTAATCGATGAAATTCTGGATGGGATTGACAGCCGTCTCTCCCAATGCAGCCTTATTTTTCTGTGTACGCCAGTGGAATACAATGCCCAATATCTCACCTCCATCCGCCCTCACTTAAAGCCGGGGGCCCTGATTACGGATGTGGGAAGCACAAAGACCAATATTCACGAGGAGGTGCAGGCCCTGGGGCTCACCGATTCCTTTGTGGGCGGCCATCCTATGGCCGGCTCGGAGAAGACAGGCTATGAGAATTCCACGGACCACCTTCTGGAGAATGCCTACTACATCATAACCCCGCCGCTGGGGCTTGAGGGGAATGCGGATGCGGCCTCCTCCCCCAGCGTCCAGCGCATTGTCCAGGTGGCTGAGACCATCGGGGCAATTCCTATTATCCTTGACTACAGGGAGCACGACCGCATCACTGCGGCCATCAGCCATGTGCCCCACCTCATTGCCTCCGCCCTGGTGGGTCTGGTGCGGGACAGCGACAATCCCCAGGGGCTTATGAAGCTTCTGGCCGCCGGGGGCTTTAAGGACATCACCCGGATTGCGTCCTCCTCACCGGAGATGTGGTCCCAAATCTGCGGGGCCAATGCGGTACCCATCGCAGACATGCTGGAGCGCTACATTGCCTCCCTGCACCAGGTTCTTGAGGATGTGAAAAATGGCCGTGAGGAGGCCATCTACCGCTTTTTTGATGCATCCCGGACCTACCGCAATTCCATCAC
>CALWMT010000220.1 GCA_944382045.1 uncultured Enterocloster sp.
ATCAGCGGAAAATCATTGATGGCATACTTGTGGCGGCTCCTGGCATCTGTGATAACCGCCGCCAGAGTGGTCTCGCTCCCGGTCCCCGCAGTGGTGGGAACCGCCATCAGAAGGGGCAGCCTCCGCCGCACCTTCAAAATCCCCTCCATCTCAGCCAGGGGCTTCCCCGGCCTGGCGATGCAGGCTCCCGCTGCCTTGGCACAGTCCATGCTGGAGCCTCCGCCAAAGCCGATGATGCAGTCGCATCCCGCCCTGCGGTAAAGCCGCACCGCCTCCTCCACATTATCTGTGGTGGGGTTGGCGGATGTCTTGTCGTAGACGCGATAGGAAAGCCCTTCGTCCGTCAGGGCCTTCTCCAATGGACGGATGAGTCCCAGACCCCGGATTCCCTTGTCTGTGACAATCAAGGGTCTGCGGCAGCGGTGTCTGCGGATGATTTTGGGCAGAGCCCTCACGCTCCCCACTGCCTTCGGCGTCCGGTAGGGCAGGAAGGGAAGGGCGATTTTTAAGCCGGCCTGGAAAAGCCGGCAGTAAAGTCTTTTTCGTAGTTTCATGGGCTGGGCCTCTTTCACATTCATAGCCGTCCTGAACAGCTGCTTTCAATTTATAGTGTAGGGTTCAATCCGGCAGGTGTGCTTTTTTGATTTTCCTTATGCCTACTCGCCGTCACCGCCCGAATGAATTCCTTTTTCACCTCTTCATTCGGGATATACGCCTGTTCCTCTTCTGCATCATAGGCCAGATAGCCCAGATGAATGAGCAGCGTGAGCACATCGTCCTTTTTCTGGATATTCGTCATATCATTCTGAAAGGTTCCTGCATCGATTTTGACCCGTTCCCCGGAAAGCATCCGAATAATTGCCTCCTTCAGGCCGTCCTCATCCAAATCAATATAGACCTTCAGGGATTCATAGGTCTCTGTCCTCACCCAGTAGCTGCCAAATTCATCGCGTTTGATGGCCTCCATCACGGAATTGGGGCTGTATACGGACTTCAGGCGGCTGAAGGAATACCCGTCATACCAGTACTTCATCTCCTCAAAGGGCATATCGTACCTCTCGCAGAGGGCCTTAACCTCCGGCTCAGTAAAACCAATGTATTTTACAAGCCTGCCCGGAGAAAGCATCGTATATTCCCTGAAATCCGATACTGCAGATTGTGTGCCATACCGCTTGATTGGAAGAATCCCAGTCATATACGCCGCCTCAAATATCCGGTCCGTCCAGCTGCTCTTAAATAAGCTCCTCAAAAGGTCAATATATTCTCTCTGCAGCTTGGCGTCATTTTTGGCTTCACGGAACAGAGCATCCCATTCATCAATCACCATAATGAACTTTTCGCCTGCAGCCGCCGACGCATTAAACAGCGTACCTGCCAGCGAATCGTCCCTCTCTATGCCTGGAAATGCCCTGCAAACCTCTTCTATAACTGCGCTTTCTATTTCCCTTATAATGCCGGTTATGTCAGCCGTTATCGAAATAAACAAGGTGATATCCAGATAAATCACGTTGTATTTATTCAAATGTGTCTCAAAGGACGCATCCCGCGATATCTCCAGTCCCTCAAACAGCTGCCGTGAATCACAGCTCTTATCATAATATGCGCAGAGCATCTTGGCCGCATAGGACTTTCCGAAGCGGCGCGGCCTGCTCACGCAAGTCAGCTTATCGGATGTGCCAAGCGTTTGATTGATAAACGCAATCATCCCCGTCTTGTCAACATAGATGCTCCTTTTCACCGAATCAAAACCCGCATTTCCCGTATTCAAATATTTCCCCATATCCGGCACACTCCCCTCCTGCACGGTCCTGCATCCAGCATCATTATAGATGCGGATGCGGCTAGACATCCGGCCTCCCATCGTCTCTGCTATCATTTTACAGCAAATTCCTCCCGGTGTCCAGCCGCCCTCAGAGGCTTATTTTCCCTACGCCCTCAGGGGCTTATTTTCCCTCAGGCGCCACATGGCGGGCAAAGAAGTTTGCCAGGATTGCGCCGGATACATTGTGCCATACGCTGAATACCGCACCCGGAATCGTGGCCAACGGATACTGGGCAAAATGAGTAGTGGCCAGGGAAGTAGCCAGACCGGAATTCTGCATTCCCACCTCGATGGAAATGGCACGGCATTTGGTCTCGTCCAGCTTCAGCACCTTGCCGATGACATAGCCCAGGGCATATCCCAGCACATTGTGCAGGATAACCACCACTACAATCAGCAGGCCGGAGGTCATCAGGTTGGCGGAATTTGCAGAAACCACCGCAGCCACAATGGCCACAATCGCTAAGGTAGATACAAGAGGAAGCACCTCCACCGCAGCCTCCGTAAATGTATGGAAGAAATGGTTAATCACAAAGCCAGCTGCAATCGGAACGATAACAACCTGGAGAATAGAAATAAACATGCTGGCCATATTTACATCCACACGGGCTCCCGCATACACATAGGTGAGGAAGGGAGTCAAAAACGGCGCAAGAATCGTGGAAACCGAGGTCATGCCCACGGACAGCGCCACATCGCCCTTGGAGAGGTAGGTCATCACGTTAGAGGATGTGCCGCCGGGGCAGGTTCCCACCAGGATAACGCCGATGGCCAGCTCCGTGGAAAGTCCGAACACCTTTGTCAGTCCAAAGGCCAGAAGGGGCATCACCGTAAACTGAGCGATACATCCGATAATTACATCCTTCGGCCTGCTGAACACCACCTTAAAATCCTGCGGCTTCAAGGTAAGTCCCATGCCGAACATAACCACGCCCAGCAGCGGGTTGACATAGCTGGTCTTCAAAAAGCTTACGGTCTGCGGCGAAAACAGGGCGATGGCCGCGACCACAATGACGATAACCGCCATATTTCCGCTGACAAAATTTGTGATTTTCTTTAGTGTTTTCATACCTAAATTTTCTCCTTTCCTGCCATATAAGGCTGCTTCATAACCGCGCTTCTGAAAAAGAGGGCTGGACCGCTTGTAAAAAATAGTAACAGTTCAGACGGCGGGCATCTTCTTGCCCGGCCAATAGGCCGGACAAGAAGCATCGGATGTCCATCCGATGTGTAAACAGGGGCAAAACCATGTTTACAAGCAAGCTTGACACCTGCTTTTGCCCCTGTTTACCCGCCGTCTGAACTGTTACAAAAAAATAAGCCCCTGTCTCCTAAGAGACAAAGGCTTCATCCTCTGCGGTACCACTCTTCTTGCCGTAAAACGGCCCCTCAATTCTGTCCATCAACAGACGGCCAGATAACGGCAGCCGCACCGTCCGGACTTACTGACATTCGTTCAGCCCGAAAGCTCCGAGGCGATTTTCTCCGGACCTTCCGCGCTGTCTTGCACCCTCCGGCAGCTCTCTGCAGCTTCCGCTCCGTTTACTCTTCCTCATCATCGCGAATTATGAACCGCAGCAGCGCAGGGCCGCTGCAATTGAATAAATAATAACGCGGTTTTAGCGCAGTGTCAATACTGATATTTTTTATTTTCTTGTATTCTTCTGCAGATTTTATGCTATAATCATGGGGAATGTAATTGGTAAACACTGTATAAATGGAGGTTTGACATGCCCAAACGTAATGACATCAACAAAATCATGATTATCGGCTCCGGCCCCATCATCATCGGCCAGGCCTGCGAGTTCGATTATTCCGGCACCCAGGCCTGCAAGGCACTAAAGAAGCTGGGATATGAGATTGTCCTTGTGAACTCAAACCCGGCCACCATCATGACGGACCCGGCCACAGCCGACGCCACCTACATTGAACCCCTGAATGTGGACCGTCTGACCCAGATTATCGCCAAGGAGCGCCCGGATGCCCTCCTGCCCAACCTGGGCGGCCAGTCCGGCTTAAACCTTTGCGAGGAGCTCTACTCCGCCGGCGTCCTGGACAAATACAACGTAAAGGTTATCGGCGTCCAGGTGGATGCCATCAACCGCGGCGAGGACCGGATTGCCTTCAAGGAGGCCATGAACAAGCTGGGAATCGAGATGGCAAAGAGCGCTCCGGCCTACTCTGTGGATGAGGCCCTCTCCATCGCCTCTGAGCTGGGCTATCCCGTGGTCATCCGCCCCGCCTACACCATGGGCGGAACCGGCGGCGGCATTGTATACAATGAGGAGGAGCTGAGGAAGTTCGCAGCCCGGGGCCTGGCTGCTTCCATGGTTCACCAGATTCTGATTGAGGAATCCGTCATCGGCTGGGAGGAGCTGGAGGTGGAGGTAGTCCGCGACGCCAAGGGCAAGAAAATCTCCATCTGCTTCATTGAAAATATCGACCCCATGGGCGTCCACACCGGCGACTCCTTCTGCAGCGCCCCCATGCTGACCATTTCCCAGGAGGTTCAGGACCGGCTGGAAAGCCAAGCCCACGCCATCGTGGAGTCCATCGGCGTCATCGGCGGCACCAACGTGCAGTTTGCCCATGACCCCAAGACGGACCGGATTATCATTATCGAAATCAATCCCCGTACCTCCCGTTCCTCCGCTCTGGCCTCCAAGGCTACGGGCTTCCCCATCGCCTATGTCTCCGCCCTGCTGGCCTGCGGCTTGACCCTGGACGAGATTCCCTACTGGAAGGAGGGAACCCTGGACAATTACAAGCCCTCCGGCGACTATGTAGTCATCAAATTTGCCCGCTGGGCCTTTGAGAAATTTAAAGGTGCCCAGGACAAGCTGGGCACGCAGATGAAGGC
>CALWMT010000221.1 GCA_944382045.1 uncultured Enterocloster sp.
GACAGATCCTTTACGCCTTCCTGGGAGTCCATCCATACATTTCCATTGTCTGTGGCAGCTGCCATGCTGGTGAAGTAAGCATCCAGCTCATGGAATACGCCGTGAATGAAGTTGTAGGGATGTACCAGCGGATAGGTGCCCTGCTCCATAAAGGCATCGCAGGCTGCAAGGAACTCCGTCTTGGTCTGAGGAACCTCGATTCCAGCCTCCTCAAACATAGTCTTGTTGTAGAAAGTTCCCTTTACCTGTGCATCGATGGGGAAGCCGTATACGCCGCCGTTCACGGTGCACTCATCCACCAGGATGGGAAGCACGTTCTCCAGGCAGGGCTTTCCGGTCAGATCCATAAAGTAACCGCCCTCCACAAACTCAGTCATGGTCTGAGGCTTGCCAAACAGGATGTCCGGGGCATCGCCGGCTGCAATGTAGTTCTTGTAGCTTGCAATATAGGAAGAGGAGGAAAGAACCTCAATGTCAATCTTGATGTTGGGATACTCCTCTGCAAAAGCTGCCAGGATCTCGTCCAGAGCATCTCTCTTGGCCTGCTCGCCCATGTAGTGCACCAGGCGGAGGGTTACCTCCTCGCCGGAAGCTGCCGCCTCTCCTTCCTCTGCAGCCTCGGTCTCCGCACCCTCAGCTGCCTCGGTCTCCGCTGCCGCCGCTGTCGTCTCAGCCGCTGCGGTGGTCTCCTCGGACTTAGAAGAGCAGCCGGCCATGGAAGCCGCCATAAGGGCTGCCAGAGTCAGGGCGCCTGCCTGCTTTAAAACGCGTTTTCTCATAACAATCTCCTCCTTTTTAAAACTTTGTGTGACTGCCAAATCAGACGGCGCTGCGGCATAGAATCATTTCTCTGACGAATCGCCATCTGATTGGTTACTAAAATTTTAACAAAATAGCGTAGGCGGGCATATATGATTTTTTTGTGATATTATTATATATTTTGATATTTTTAACCATATATACCATATTTTTCCTTGTTTTTTCGCAATAATTAGTGAATAATCCGAAGTTCTGGAATTTTCCGCTTTTATTTTGCAGACTACGATCCTGGGCTGGGCCGCCCTCTGCCACGCAGCTGCAGCGAATAATTAAAAAGTGTTTTATTCGCGTGCGGACATGCAGAGAATGATAATGAATCAACGACATTGAGACAGGGAGTAAATTCGGAGAATGTGGAAAGTATGGATTCTTCAGAATCTTCGAAAAAGCAAGAGTTAATTTTAGCGGGTATTGGTTTTGACGATAGCATTGTTTCGGCAGTAACAATGTTTAATCAGTCTAATGATGAAGATGTCATTAAGAAAATTCAGCATCGCGTTTCTGATTATATGTCAACAGATGCTCCGATGCCGTAAATTATTTAAAGAGAGGTAGTCTGCACTTTTTGGGCTGCCCGGAAGGTCATGTTTCATAGTAATAAAGCCGGCGCCAGAACCGTCCAGGGTTCCGTCGCCGGCAGATTTACTTTACGCTTTCCAGAGGCTATGTAAGTTGCAGTAAGCATACACCGCTTCCACCTCGTCGCCCTCGCAGATGGCGAAACAGACCTTCGGAGCATCCCCTGGCTTCAGTGCCTTGCGCTGATTGCCCTGTTTGGTCTGCAGGGACACCCACTCAATATAGTGCTCCGGCAGCATGGGATGCTCTGCGGATCCAACCGTAACCATCACCTTGTTCCCCTCTACCGTATATACCGGCACATGCTTCTCCACAGCCGCATCCGTGGTTCCGGGGATAATTTCCTTCATCTGCTGCCCGCAGCACATCACGGGAACCCCGCTGCTTTTCACCATGGCGATAATGTTGCCGCAGCGCTCGCAAATAAAAAACTTCTGCTCCATAAACTGCCTCCTTCCCAGGCCAAAAGCCTGAATCCGCGCCCGAAAGCGCCCTTGTCTTTTGTCTCCATCTCCAGTATATAAGGGTCTGGGAGGGCTGTCAATAGCGGGGGGTTTTCTATAAGGTCTATCATTTTCTGCGCTCTGTTCTGGAAGCTGCAATCTCTTCATTTATCTCATCCAAACTCATCCCAAGCAGTCCATTTTTCTCAGCACTTTTACGTAATTCAAGTACCGCCTGCATTCCATCACGGCTCTGATAGACGGGTTTGCGTACCTTTAACTCAAAAGGAATTCCCCCTTCCTGCACGCATTTCTTTAAAAAAATCTTGACCGCAGTAGACATGTCCAGGCCTAATGTGTCAAATAATTTTGATGCCTCATCTTTTAATTCTGTATCAATCCGAGTCTGCAATAAGCTTGTTTTCATTTGGCATACACTTCCATTCATAAATATGATTTTATAATTTAATTGTATGCACTTTTATTATATATGTCAAGCTTCATTCCACTATCCGAGCCAAAAATACAAGTGTATTTATAACTGCGCCGGGAAGCGGATTGGCTCCCCGGCGCATGTTTAAATTACCGAATTTTCTGCATAACCTCCATCAGCCTCCGGGTCGTCCCTTCAATATCCTCCGCCCCGAAAATCCCGGACACGATGGCCGCCCCGGCCACGCCGCTTCCCGTCAGACGCCCGATATTCTCCAGGCAGATGCCCCCGATGGCCACAACGGGAATGGTCACAGCGGCACAAATCTCTTTTAGCCGCTCCATAGACATGGGAACTGCATCCGGCTTAGTGGAGGTGCCAAACACAGCGCCGCTCCCCAGATAGTCCGCCCCTGCGGCCTGGGCCCGCAGAGCCTGCTCCACAGTCTTTGCCGTGACACCCAGAATGCGGTCCGGCCCCAGAAGCCTTCTGGCCTCCCGGGCGTCCATGTCATTCTGGCCCACATGCACGCCCTCCGCGTCGCTCTCCAGGGCGATGGCAATATTATCATCAATAATCAGAGGCACTCCATATCCAGCGGTCAGCTCGTGCATCCGCCGAGCCTCCTCAAGAAATGCATCGTGATCCGCCTCACCCAGCTCCTTCTCCCGAAGCTGTACCATAGTGGCCCCGCCCCGCAGGGCGGCCTCCACCTGCTCATAGAGGCTCATCCGGCCCGTCCAGGACCGGTCCGTCACCGCATAAATCAAAAGCTGCTCTCTACAAAATTTCAATCCTCTTCCCCCTCTCCAGGGCTTCATCATCCAAACGGCTCATGGCATCCATAAAGTACATGCGGAAGCTTCCAGTTCCCGCCCCAGTCCGCCTGACACACGCCTCCGCCGTCTCCCCGCAGATCCCATGGGCGCTGACCGCAGCTGCAGCTGCAGCCTCCAGGCGCTCGCGGGGTATCCGGACTGCGGTCTTTCGGGAGGCACCGTCTGATCTGGCTGCGATTCCCTGGACGGCGCTCTCCCGTCCGGCTGTCTCCGCCTTTCTGGCGCTCTCCCGCTCCTCCAGGAATACGCTCCCGCAGAAGGCCCCCAGAAGGCCGCCCAGCATACACCCGCCTCCTGTGATCCTCCCCATCATAGGGCTGCCATTTTCTATCCGATAGATGTGCGTATGTCCGGCAATCAGATCCGCCGCCCCGGTCATCACCACCACGGCCCCGGTTCGCTCCGCCAGAGCGCGCACTGCGCCAAGGCGCTCCGCCTCCCCGCCAGCGGGGGAGGCGTCCACGCCTGTGGTATTTCCCGGCTCCAGGCCCCTAAGAGCCTGCTCCAAGGCCCGTATCTCTGACTCATTTCCCCGGATGATGTCCGGTTTTACGCCCTCCAGGACCCCCAGGGCTGACTGGCGGCGGTATGAGGACGAGGTGACGCCAACCGGGTCGAGAATCACCGGATGGCCCAGCTCCTTTGCCCTGCGCCCCGCAAGGAGCATGGCCTTCACTGTCCGCTTCTCCAGGGTCCCCATGTTGAGAACCAGGCTGTGGCAGATGGAGGTCACGTCCTCCACCTCCCTGCGGCCCTGGGCCATAATGGGGGATCCGCCGGCTGCCAGAACCAGATTTGCCACATCTCCAGCCGTCACATAATTTGTAATACAGTGGACCCGGGGAGCGCGCTCCCGCAGGTCCTTCATCCAATACTCTGTCATTTTTTCACAATCCTTTAAGCCAGACAGCTAGAGTGTGTTTGAAAATTCATTCCCGCCATCTGCACGCCCGCTGCCTCCTACAACGCTCCCGCTGTCTCCCGATCCAGCATATGTTTTAAATAGGTAAATACGCCGGAACGGCACAGCACGCCCATGAGGAACGCGGCGAACACCGTGCCGCACATGGTACTCATGAGGAAGGGAAGCACGTAGGCGAATACCGCCGCCTCCTGTCCCATAATAAGCGCCGCCACCGGCCAGCACAGGAGTCCTCCCAGGATTCCCGTGCCGAAGACCTCTCCCACATAGGCGGCCCACAGCCGCCCGTGCAGGCGGTAGAGAAAGCCTCCCAGGAAGGCCCCTACCATACTTCCGGGGAAGGCCAAAAGGCTTCCCGTGCCCATCAGGTTGCGGATTAAGGAGGTGCAGAAGGCCATGGCCACGCCGTACCAGGGCCCTAAGAACACGCCCGCAATCACATTGCACAGATGCTGGATAGGAAAGCACTTGGATGCCCCGATGGGGATGGAAAATGTGGACAGAGCCACAGCCACCGCCGTGAGCATGGCAGCCACCGCCAGCTTCTTCATATTCATTTTCATTGTCAAACGCCTCCTGTCACTCATCGTAGATGCTGACGATCTCGCCGACAAGGATCCTGTTCAT
>CALWMT010000222.1 GCA_944382045.1 uncultured Enterocloster sp.
CCAGGGCGGCGGGGAAGCGGGGTCAAAGCCAGGCGTCAAGCTTGCTTGTGAGCCGGGCGTTGTCGCCGCGTCCACATCGGACTAGGTGCCCTCCGGGGTATGGACATCCGATGCTTCTTGGCCGGCCGCAGGCTGGCCAAGAAGATGCGCCGCCCGGCCGCCAGGGAAACCCTGACTGGGAAGCAGGGGCAAAACCTACACCGTAACCAGCGTCCCGTTCACCTGTCCCTGCATGGCATTGGCAATGCCGTCCTTCTCGTTAAGGCTGAACACCGCCATCGGCATCTTGTGCTCCATGCACATGATGGAGGCCGTCAGGTCCACCACCGCCAGCTGCTTGTCGATAACCTCTTGAATGGAGATCGTCTCATACTTCTTAGCCTGGGGATTCACCTTGGGATCGCTGTCGTAAACCCCGTCGATGGACTTGGCCAAAAGAATGCAGTCCGCATCCATCTCAATGGCCCGCAGGGCAATGCCCGTGTCCGTAGAGAAATAGGGATGTCCCGTTCCCCCGGCAAAAAAGACCGCCCGGCCCTCCGCAAAATATGCGTTGGCCTTGTCCTTGGAGAAAAGCTCCGTCATGGTCCCGCAGGCAAAGGGGGTAAAAATCGCCGTCTTCATCCCCGCTGTGCGGAAAATCTCCGACACATAGATGCAGTTCATCACAGTGGCCAGCATGCCAATCTGATCCGCCTTGGTCCGCTCAATGGCCTCGCTGGTCCGTCCTCTCCAGAAATTGCCTCCTCCGATGACAATTCCCACCTGAACACCGGCGTCCACGGACAGCTTAACCTGCCGGGCCACCTCCCGCACTGTATCCTCATCAAAGCCGGTATGCCCGGATCCTGCAAGGGCCTCACCGCTCAGCTTTAAAAAAACCCGTCTCGTCTTCATCAAGCCTTCTGTCTCCTTTGTCTCAATATCTGGAATCACTATACCATAAAATGAACGTCTTTGCAAAACATTTCAATATAAAAAACCAGGCACATGCAAAACCATGCCCGGTTCTTTAAACAATCAAATATTCTGTTAAACCTTCCGGCACCCTTTCCCCAGATGCCCCCTGCGCTGTCTGGCTTCGTCCCGGCTCTCCTGCGCTTCTGCCCGTCTGCGTCCCAGCCCGCCTACACTGCCGCCGCCAGCCGGTACATGGCCAGATTCTCCAGGGCGTAGGCAGCCCCGTCCTCCCCGTTGGTCCGGGTGCAGCAGCGTGCCAGCTTCCGTATGCTCTCCATAGCGTTTCCCATGGCCACGGTGTAGCGCAGATCCAAAGAGAGCATGGAGCGGTCGTTCTCGCTGTCCCCGATGGCCATGGCCTCCCGCAGATCAATGCCCTTCATGGCTGCGTAGAGCGTCAGAGCCCAGCCCTTCTGGGCCTTTTTATGGGTGAGCTCCCGGTTGTACGGATCGGAAGCAGCCACAGACAGACCCGCATCCGCCTGGATGCGGCGCTCCGCTTCCTCAAGCACCCGCGTATCTGCCTGTATCAGAGATATTTTATAAAAGGTCAGCCCCTGGTCAAACAGCTCCTCCAAAGGCACGATCCGAAATCTCCGCTTGATATTCTCCAGGGAATAAGCGGCAATGGGGAACTGAAAGCCCGCGGCGAAAACCCGGTGCAGATCCTCTTCCGTGTTGATGGTCACGCTGCCCTGGTCTGTCATAAAATCAAAGAGCAGGGGAAGTCCCTGACAGCACCTCAGGATCCATCCCACCTGCTCATATTCCATGTGGCGGCTCATGAGAAGGTTCCCCTGCCGGTCATAGAGGGCCGCGCCGTTCATGCAGGCCACGGCTGCCGACAGCCCCCACTCCTTTAAGGGCTCCATTGCGTCCGCATAGCTTCTTCCCGTGCATATGAGAAGCTCCCTGCCCATATTTTGAAAATCCCGGATGGTCCGGGCCGTGCGCTCGGAAATCCTTCCCTCGGGATTTAATAATGTTCCGTCCATATCTACCGCTGCAAGCCGTATCATAGCAGTTCCTCCCTACTTTTCCTTTTCATCTCTTCATTCTTTATAGGATCAGTATATAGAAACTGCGTAAATTCCAAAACCATGGAGGGGTAAAATTCGTGTAAAGCCTTCCACAGACGGGGCAGGTCGGGAGAATTGAAGCACTTCTCTCTCAGAGCGCCGCTGCCTTCACTGTCTCCCTGCAGCCCGCAAGGAGCAGGGCGCAGGCACATAGAGGCAGAGCACAAGCCCATATACTCCGGATCCCCCACAGCAGCCAAAGCCCGTAGCCAGCCGCTGCCCCCAAATGGAAGCAGACCAGCGTACCGCCGAAAAACAGCGCCTTTTGCACCATTTTATCGTGCGCCTCCCCGTCCCGCCGGCTGAGGCAGGCCTCCACAGCCGCCGTCACCGTCTGTTTCAGATTATTGGTAGAAAATATGGTGGCGGACACGTAGCTGCCTGCCCCCTTGAAAGCGCACCACTGAAAGGAGGAGGCAAAAAAGACTGGATACAGAGCTGCGAAGGGATTTATCCCCTCAGGGATGAAGCCGGACACCGCCACAGCCGCCAGATCGATCACAATTGAAACGCGCTTCACATCCCAGGACGACCGTTTTTCCAAAACTACAAATAAAACCATTGCACCTATGTAAATCGCCAGCGCCAAAACCCGATAAGATATTTCCAAGGGATCCCGCCCAAGAATATCGCATACCAGCTCAATCAGGTTAGCTGTCTGGGCGGAGCCAAACACGCCCATACGGCTGACGATTGCATAGACCCCCATAAAGCCGCCGCAGGCCGCCATCAGGTGGTGAATCTGAACATCCCTCTTAAACTCCCGTTCCATGCATCATTTCCTCCCCGCTGTATATGACATTCCTATTATATTCTTCTTACTATCAATGTCAATATCCTTCTTCGTTCTAAGCCGATGCATGTTTCCAGCGTCTGGTCAGCCGCGCAGCAAAAAGGGAGCTGCCTCCAAGCAAAAGCCGCTCCCCTCTCAAGCTCATTCTTCGATATAGGTTCTCTCAATCTCCTTAAGATACTGCATGTACGCGTCCTTTGTCATCACCGGCTTGAACTCCCGGATCACCCTGGCGGCCTCCCCCGCGCCGTCCGCCAGAAGATCCACCAGTGTAAAGGCCATCACCTTAATGGGGATCAGATAGGCGTCCTCCTCATCCACGATGCGATAGTCCGCTGTGTGGAGGCCGCCCTGTATGCCGCCGGTGAGGCCGTGAAGCGCGGGCATCAGGGAGGACACATCCCCCATATCCGAGGAGGCGGTCCACTGCATTTTGGGAAGCATCTCCTCCTCCCTGTAAAAGCGCAGGGCATTCTCCCGGAACACCTGTGCCAGATTCTTATCCGGCACAATGGGCAGCTGCCCGGGGCTGTCCATCACCTCCGCCCTTCCTCCCAGAGCCACGGCTCCCGCGCGGATGCTCCGATTTACCTTTTTGTTGGCGTCCATGAGGGCCTCCATGTTATTTGCGCGAATGGTCGTCTCCAGCTCCACCCGGGCCGGCACGCTGTTCACCACGTCGCCGCCCTTGGTGATGATCTGGTGAACCCGCACCGTATCCGCATCCTTAAATGTCTCCCTCTGATAGTGCATGGCAGAGATCGCAAGGGACGCCATATTCAGCGCATTGATCCCATCCCAGGGGGCCTGCCCCGCGTGGGACTGCTTTCCCATGAAAACCGTGTGCTTCTGCACAAAGCCATTGCTGGAGGTATAGGGAGCCATCTTGATGCCCGCCTGGTCAAAGGGGAAATTGTGCACCATCATGCAGATATCCACATCATCAAAGGCACCCTTGGCAATGAGCTCCGTCTTCCCGCTGTAGCAGCGGATCTTCCCCTCCTTTTTCAGGGCCTCCCGGTAATCCAGCTCGATCACTTCCTCTGCCGGAACCGCCATAAAGTCGATCTGTCCATCCAGCTCGTCCAGAATCCCCGCATGCTTTAAGGCATCCGCCGCCCCGTACATCACCGTGGTCTGCACATTGTGGCCGCAGGCGTGCATGGCTCCTGTCTCCTTATCGCAGTCCGGGTGGGAGGGACACAGCAGTGCGTCCAGCTCCCCAATGACTGCGATCTTGGGGCCTTTCTTTTCCTCGTTCGCATGGGCCCTGCACCCGGTATAGGCAATTCCCCGCTCGGTCCGGTATCCCAATGCCTCCAGGGCGTCCGCCAGCGTCTTCGTTGTCTTTATCTCCCGGTAGCCCGTCTCTGGATTCTCATAAATTTTTCTTCCCAAATCCAGGTACACCTGGCGGCGTTCATCAATCACCTGTTCCAGGCGCCGCTTCATTTCCTCTCTGTTCATGCATTTTCCTCCCAGACCTTCTCAAGACGATACAGATCCTGCCTCCGGTGCTTAAGCAGCGGAAGCTGCTGCCTTACCGCGTCCTCGTGCTCCAGATCAATGGTCTCCAGCAGAATCCCCTCCTTCTCGTCCAGCTCCTTCACCACCTGGCCCCAGGGATCCGTGAGAATGGAGTGGCCCCAGGAGGTATACCCTGTGGAGGGATCCCGCACCGGCGCGCAGCCCAGCATGTAGATCTGATTGTCCAGGGCGCGCACCCGGAAGGAAATCTCCCAGTGGGCGGGCCCCGTGGTCATATTGAAGGCCGCAGGGACAAAGACCATGCGTGCCCCGTCATTCACCATCATGCGGAGCATCTCAGG
>CALWMT010000223.1 GCA_944382045.1 uncultured Enterocloster sp.
CCATCGCCGCCGGGGACAGCTACAACGACCTGGCCATGATCCAGGCCGGCAAAGACGGCTTCCTGTTCCGGACCACAGAGCAGATTAAGAGGGACTATCCCCAGATTCCGGCATACGAGACGTATGGGGAGCTGATGCAGGGGATCCGCGGGGCCATGGGGTTATAATTTCCGGTATATAAAAAGGTTAGGAAAAGGGACCGTATCACGAATGTAAGGTAAACATTCGGATACAGTCCCTATTTTTCATATCGATCGGAGTATGCCGCGCAGCGTGCAGCTGTGTCCGCAGACGCCTAATCCTATCAGGAAGCCAGGGCCAGCCGCACCAAAAGCTCCACGATCCGTTCCATAGACTCCACGGAGACATACTCATATTTTCCATGGGCATTGTGGCCGCCTGCGCAGAGGTTGGGACAGGGAAGGCCCATGTAGGACAGGCGGGCACCGTCCGTGCCGCCTCGGATGGGGGCAATCCGCGGAGTGATTCCAAGCTCCTCCATGGCGGCCTTGGCCCGCTCTACCAGGTAAAAGTGAGGTTCAATGACCTCCCGCATGTTGTAGTAGGAATCCCGGATCACGGGCTGGACGGTATTCTCCCCATATTTCTGATTGAGAAAATCCGCAGCCTGCTGGAAAAATACCTTCTTTTTCTCAAATTTCTCCCGGTCGTGGTCCCGGATGATATATTCCAGAACCGCCTGCTCCACATTTCCCTCCATATGATCTAGGTGGTAAAAGCCCTCGTATCCTTCCGTGTACATGGGATTTTCAAAGGTGGGCAGAAGGGACTGGAACTCCATGCCGATGAGGATGGCATTCTTCATCCTTCCCTTGGCGCTGCCCGGATGGATGCTGGATCCCTGGATGGTGAGCCGGGCAGAGGCCGCGTTGAAGTTCTCGTACTCCAGCTCGCCCAGTGCGCCGCCGTCCACTGTGTAGGCGCCTGCAGCCCCAAAGCCCTCCACGTCAAAGAGGTCTGCGCCCCGGCCAACCTCCTCGTCCGGCGTGAAGGCGATGCAGATGTCTCCGTGCTCCTCTTCGGGGTGGGCGAGAAGCCAGGCCGCCATGGACATAATCTCCGCCGCTCCGGCCTTGTCATCCGCCCCCAGAAGGGTGGTTCCGTCTGTCGTAACCAGGGTTTGGCCCTTGTACTCCAAAAGCTCCGGAAAATCCGCGGGCGAGAGCACAATGCCATGCTCCTGATTCAGACAGATGTCCCCGCCGTCATAATTTTTCACAAGCTGCGGCTTCACATCTCTTCCCGAAAGGGCAGGCGAGGTATCCATATGGGCGATAAAGCCCAGCGCCGGGACGGACCGGCTGGTGTTTGATAAAATTTTGGCATACACATAGCCGTGTTCGTCCATCCGCACCTGGGCAGCTCCCATCTGGGCGAGCTCATCCCGCAAAAGCTTGGCGAGGGCCAGCTGGGAGGAGGTGCTGGGAATAGCCTCTTCCTCCTCCTTTGACTGCGTATCATAGGAAACATATCTTAGAAAGCGGTCAAGAACCTCGGACATATGTTTGTCCCTCCTATCCTGTGGATTAAAATGTCAGGCTTGCTTTGAGAATCCCGCTGCCGGCAGCTGTCCTGCCAGAGCGCTACCGGTTCGCCACCTCTTTGGTAATCTCCTCCCAGGTAATCCCCTTCTCCGCCATGAGCACCATCATATGGTAGAGGAAGTCTGCAATCTCATACTTGATTTCCTCCGGATCCGGGTTCTTGGAGGCAATGATAATCTCCGAGGCCTCCTCCCCCAGCTTCTTTAAAATCTTATCGATTCCCTTGTCAAAGAGATAGTTGGTGTAGGAGCCCTCCTTGGGATGGGCCTTCCGGTCCAGAATGGTCCGGTACTCCTCCTCAAACACCTTTAGGGGATTGGTCTCCCGGTATTCCTTTTCTGCCAGTGTGGTAAAAAAGCAGGTGGGATTTCCCGTGTGGCAGGCCGGTCCAATCTGCCGCACTGCAGCCAGAAGGGTGTCCTTGTCGCAGTCCAGCTTTAAGGATTTCACATACTGGAAATGGCCGCTGGTCTCCCCCTTCACCCACAGGGTCTGGCGGCTGCGGCTGAAGTAGGTCATGCGGCCGGTGGCCAGCGTGGCTGTGAAGGCCTCCTGATTCATATAGGCCAGCATGAGAACCTCCTGGGTCTTATAATCCTGTACAATCACCGGAATGAGGCCATCGCTGTTTAACGTGAGCTCGCTCCAGTCAACGGGGCTCTCAAAGGTATCAGTGGGGATTCCCGCGCCCTTTAAATACTGCTTCATCTCCATAAAAGAGGCGAGGGACGCGGGCTCAAGGGCCAAAATGGCTCCCTCAATGCTTGGGCAGCCGAAGGGGATTTTCAAATCATCCAAAAGGCGCTGGGCCTCCTCCTGTCTGCCGCAGAGCATCAGGCACCGCTGCCCGAGACTTCCGATTTCCTCCAGCTCCATCAGAGAGGGAACCGCCCCCTCCGGCTGTAAAAGAAACAGGGAGGCCCCCAGCTGGGCATACTCCTCCGCCTGTGCAGCGCGGCTCAAGTCGGGGAGATAGGCGCAGATTTTCTCACTTCCAAAACGGTCAGACGCCTCCTTCATCAGGTCTACATTTTCCTGACAGCCCGTATCCAAAAATACAGCCCCCGCACCGGCATAGAGGTATTTCTTCACATCCTCCAGGCGCCGCACGCGTCCCCCGGCCAGAATGGGCTCGTCCACCTCCCGGGCCGCCTCCCGTATGGCTGCGATGACGGCCTCGTGGTCCGCGTCATCTGCGGAGGCATCGTATACGAAAATTTCATCCGCCCCATTGTCACAGCAAAACCGCGCCAGGTCCTTAAGCTCTCCCTCATAGGAAATGCTTCCGTCCCAGCTGGAAATGCTTCCGTCCTTGCAGCGAAATCCCGCAATCAGCTTTTTATATTCCATCATATGCATAGTTCTCCGTTTCTCTGCTCAAAGCGCTCCACAGCCGCTCTAAGGTCAATCCGCCCCTCATACAGAGCTTTTCCAATAATCGCGCCGGGAATGCCTGCCTCGTGAAGATTTTCCAAATCCTGCATACAGGATACCCCACCGGAGGCAATAATGTCAAGGCCTGTTTCCTCCCTCAGCCGTCGGGTCGCCTCCACATTGGGGCCGGTGAGCATGCCGTCCCGGGAAATGTCCGTATAAACAATGTGCCGGACCCCGTATTCCTTCATTTTCCGGCAGAGCTCCACGGCAGAAATGCCGCTCACCTGCTCCCAGCCGTGAACGGCCACCATGCCGTTTTTGGCATCTATGCCGGCGGCCACACGGTCCGCCCCGAAGGCATCCACTAATTTTTTCAAAAATTCCGGCTCCTCCGCAGCCTTGGTGCCGATGATGACCCGCTGGACGCCCAGGGAGAGCATGTACTCCACTGCGGCCTCCGTGCGGATGCCCCCGCCTATCTGCACGGGCACGGACACGGAGGACAGTATGCTCCGGATGGCCGCCTCATTGACGGAACGGCCCGCAAGGGCCCCGTCCAGGTCCACCAGATGCAGGAAGGAGGCGCCGGCCTCCTGCCATTTTAGGGCCATCTGGGCCGGGTCAGTCCCATAGACCGTCATATCTGCAAATGCGCCCTGCCGAAGGCGGACGCACTGGCCATTTTTCATATCAATTGCTGGATAAAGCTGCATATCGGCTATTCTCCTCTCTCTACAGGCTCCCCTTGGTGGAGAGCACATCCGTCAGACGGCTGTCGTACCCCACCGCCTGGTCCAAGGCCCTGGCAAACGCCTTGAAGGCCGCCTCAATCAGATGGTGGCAGTTTCCTCCGGCTATCCTGCGGATATGCAGGTTCATCATAGCGCCGTAGGACACCGCATAGAAGAATTCCCGCACCATCTCCGTCTCAAAGTCTCCCACCCGCTCCCTGTCAAGGTCCATATCAAAGCCCAGGCAGGGCCGGCCGCACAGGTCCAGGGCGCAGAGCACCAGGCTTTCGTCCATGGGAAGAAGCTGGGAGCCGTAGCGGACAATGCCCTTCTTATCTCCCAGCGCCTCCCGTATAGCCTGGCCGAGAACAATCCCCACATCCTCCACCGTGTGGTGGGTGTCCACCTCCAGATCGCCCGTCACTTGAAGCTCCAGGTCAAAAAAGCCGTGGCGGGCAAAGCTGTTTAACATATGGTCAAAAAAACCGATTCCCGTGCGGATGTCTCCCCTGCCGCTGCCGTCCAGATTCAGGGTCAGGGAAATCTGGGTCTCGCTGGTATTTCGTGTAATGTGGGCCTTTCGCTCCATATTTTCTGCCTCCTTTTGCTGTGCCTGCCGGGACCTACTCAAACCGCACCTTAATTGAATTCGCATGGGCTGTGAGCCCCTCCGCCTCGGCAAAGGCCTCGATATCCCTGTGGGCTGCCTTAAGAGCCTCCTGGGAATAATAGATGATGCTGGATTTTTTCACAAAATCATCTGCGCCAAGGGGGGAGAAGAAGCGGGCCGTGCCGTTTGTGGGCAAAATATGGTTTGGCCCGGCATAGTAGTCTCCCAGCGGCTCCGAGCTGTACTCGCCGAGGAAGATAGCGCCTGCATTGCGGATTTTCGTCATAAGCTCAAAGGGATTTGCCGTCACAATCT
>CALWMT010000224.1 GCA_944382045.1 uncultured Enterocloster sp.
TTGCATTTTCCTTTATGTAGGCAATCAGATCCTGCGCCTGCTGCTCGTTCCCTACAATAGGGGCAATCTCCGTCTCAATATGAGCCTTGATCAGGTTGATGGAGGGCGCCTCCGCCTTCATTTTTACGCCATATTTATTTCCATGGCGGATCATCTGGGGCTCATCCAGCACGATTTCTGACCGTTCAGGAGTGACAACCCCATATCCCTTCAGACGGACCTGCGCAAGGGCATTCCTCACCTTTTCATATTCCCTCTGCATCCGGGCCAGGCTTCCCAGCGTCTGCATCAGCTGGTATTCCCCTTCAATTGGAAGGCCCACGTAATCGCTGAGAATCTGATAGTAATAGCTCTCGTCCATCTCCACCGACAGCTCCACCCGTCCGTCCGACATGCGCATGGATCGGATGGAGATGGAGCGTATGGGGCTGTTCTCCAGATCCGGCAGCTGGGCGTTCACGTCCTTCATGTGATCCACATTCCGGATCAATCCCGCTGCGGTCTGGATCACCTGCGCTTTAAGCCAGTGGTCCGGCGGGAGAATTTCCAGCCATTTCGGGATATAAAAATCCAGCTCGGTCACAGGGAATTCCTTCAGCACCCTTTCAAGGATGTGAAAAATATCGTCCTTTTTCAGCTGCTCGCAGTTCACCGGCAGCACAGATACCTTATAGTCCTCTGCCATCTCCTTCGCCAGCCGCACCGTCTCGTCTGAGTAAGGCCTCACAGAGTTTAAAAGCACTATAAATGGCTTGCCCAGCTTTTTCAGCTCCTCAATGGTCTGCTTTTCTGCCCCTATGTACCCGGACCGCTTGATTTCTCCAATGGATCCGTCCGTGGTCACCACAATTCCTATGGTGGAGTGTGCGCCGATCACCTTCCTGGTGCCGATCTCAGCGGCCTGGGTAAACGGTATCTCATAGTCAAACCAGGGGGTTTTCACCAGGCGCTCCTCTCCATTCTCTATGTGTCCGGAAGCGCCGTCCACCATAAATCCCACACAGTCGATCAGCCGTATCCTGGCCTCAATTCCATCCGCAAGACTGATCTGGGCAGCCTCCTTGGGGATAAATTTGGGCTCAGTGGTCATAATGGTTTTGCCTGCAGCGCTCTGGGGCAGCTCATCCCTGCTCACGCTCCGCAGATTTTCGTCCTCCATGGCCGGAAGCACCAAAAGCTCCATAAAGCGCTTGATAAAGGTAGACTTTCCTGTGCGCACCGGTCCCACCACGCCTATATATATTTCCCCTCCGGTCCGGGCCTGAATATCCTTGTATACATCAAAATTGTCCATAAAAATACCCCCTTGCAATATTTCTACAATATATGCAGGGGGGCTGTTTCTTATTCCTTCCTTATTCGCTCAGATATGCCTTCTTCACCCGGTCATTGTTCATAAGCTCCTTTGCATCTCCGCTGAGAGCAATGGTTCCGGTTTCCAGGACATATGCCTTATTGGCAATGGAGAGCGCCTTCTTTGCATTCTGCTCAACCAGAAGAACCGTGGTTCCGTCCCGGTTGATGCTCTGTATGATATCAAAAATCTCATTTACATAGATGGGGGAAAGACCCATGGAGGGCTCATCCATAACGATCATCCTCGGATGGCTCATGAGGGCTCGGCCCATGGCCAGCATCTGCTGCTCGCCTCCGGAGAGCGTGCCGGCCGGCTGATTTTTCCTCTCCTCGAGACGGGGAAAGCGCTTGTACACCAGCTTTAGCGTCTCCTCTATCTCTCCCTTGTCAGGTCGCGTATATGCACCCATCTTCAGATTCTGCAGCACCGTAAGGTTTGCGAAAACGCGCCGTCCCTCGGGCACATGGGCAATTCCCATCTGTACAAGCTTGTAGCCCGGGGTCCGGGTGATATCCGTTCCCTGATAAGAGATGGTCCCCGCCTTTGCGCTTAAGAGGCCGGTGATTGTATGCAGGGTTGTGGTCTTGCCCGCGCCGTTGGCGCCGATCAGAGCTACAATATCCCCCTGCTCCACATCAAAGGAGATTCCCTTTAACGCCTGGATTACGCCATAATATACCTCCAGGTTTCTGACTTCCAGCATTGCCATAGCTTCCTCTCCTCCTATTCACCAAGATATGCCTTAATTACTTCCGGATTGCTGAGCACCTCACTGGTCGGTCCCTGGCACAGCACCTGTCCGAAGTTCAGAACCGTGAGCTGCTCGCAGATTCCGCTTACCAGCTTCATATCATGCTCAATCAGCAGAATGGTCATATCAAAGGTATCGCGCACAAACCAGATCGTCTCCATAAGCTCTGCCGTCTCGTTGGGGTTCATGCCGGCTGCAGGCTCGTCCAGAAGAAGCAGCTTTGGCTTGGTGGCCAGGGCCCTTGCAATCTCCAGCTTTCTCTGCTTGCCGTAGGGGAGATTGGAGGCCTTAAAATCGCACTCTCCGTCCAGGCCGAATACCTGAAGGAGCTTCATTGCCTCCTCGTCCATCTGCTTTTCCACCTGATAATACCGCGGGAGACGGAAGATTCCCGTGACAGTGGAATATTTATAATGGTTGTGGAGTCCTGCCTTTACATTGTCCAATACAGAGAGCTCCTTAAAGAGCCGTATGTTCTGGAAGGTCCTGGCAATGCCGTCCTGATTGATCTCTGTGGTTTTGCGTCCGGTAATATTTTTTCCATCCAGCACAATGCTTCCCTTATCCGGCTTGTACACGCCGGTGAGCAGGTTAAATACCGTTGTCTTTCCCGCTCCGTTGGGGCCGATCAAGCCGTAAAGCTGCCCCTTTTCGATGGAAACGCTGAAATCATCTACAGCCTTCAGTCCGCCAAAGGAGATACACAAATTCTTTACTTCAAGTAATGCCATCTTATGCAGCCTCCTTTGCCGTTTTTTTCGTCTTATGTACAAATCCCTCCAGCAGCCGCTCCCGCATAGCCACAAACTGAGGTGCAGAGTTAAAGAGCATGGCCAGAATCAGCACAATCGCATACATCAGCATACGATAATTATTCAGTCCGCGCAGAAGCTCCGGAAGCAGATAGAGGATGACCGTCGCTATCACAGATCCCCGGATGCTGCCGATGCCGCCGAGAACCACATATACAAGAATCATGATGGACATGTTGTAGCCGAAGTTCTTGGGCGTAGCGGTGAGTGTCGTAAGATTATGGGCATACAGCACGCCGGCAACGCCAGCAAGGGCCGCAGAGACGGAAAACGCCAGAAGCTTATACTTCGTGATATTTATCCCAATGGACTCCGCTGCAATCCGGTTGTCGCGGATGGACATGATGGCCCGTCCGGTCCGGGAGTTGGTCAGGTTCATGACAATAAAGAGGGTGATGAGAACCAGGATGACGCCGATTGTAAAGCTTGCGGCCTGAGGCGTGCCTGTGATGCCCTGTGCCCCCTTGATGAGAACCTCTCCATCCTCTGCCAGATTGAGAGAGAGGGAATCCTTCATGGAAAAATGAAATCCTGCGGAATCCCTGCCCAGATACACCGCGTTGATGATATTTTTGATAATCTCGCCAAATGCCAGCGTCACGATAGCCAGGTAATCTCCCCGAAGCCGCAGAACGGGAATTCCGATGAGGATGCCGAAGGCAGCCGCTGTCAGGGCTCCGATGAGAATGGCGATTATCATGGCAATTGTGGGATCCATGGTCCCCTTTACACACTTGGAGAACAGAGCTCCCGCAAAGGCGCCCACGCACATAAAGCCTGCATGGCCAAGGCTCAGCTCACCCAGGATGCCCACGGTGAGATTCAGGGATACCGCCATAATCACATAGATGCAGAAGGGGACTAAAAGCCCCTGGAGAAGGCTGGAAACCTGATCGGCCGCAATCAGGGCCTGCATGATCACATAGGCTGCGATCACCAGGCCATAGGTGATCATATTGTTTACAAATAGTTTCTGCTTTGCTTTACTCTTCATCTCGGCACCTACACTTTCTCATTGATCTTCCTGCCCATGATTCCCGTGGGCTTGACTAGCAGCACGATAATCAGCACGGAAAATACAATGGCGTCGGAGAGCTGGGAGGATATATACGCTCTTGCCAGAATTTCAATAATTCCCAAAAGAATGCCTCCGATAAAGGCACCGGGAATCGATCCAATGCCTCCGAATACCGCAGCCACAAAGGCCTTGATGCCGGGCATGGATCCCGTGTAGGGGGTCAGAGAAGGATAGGCGGAGCACAGAAGCACGCCTGCGACGGCGGCAAGGGCAGAGCCAATGGCAAAGGTCAGGGCAATGGTTCCGTTTACATTGATGCCCATAAGGGTTGCCGCTCCCTTGTCCTCGGACACTGCCAGCATAGCCTGCCCAGCCTTGGTCTTATTGATAAAGGCGGTGAGGCAGAGCATGATGACAATGCAGGAAATAATCGTTACAATCGCTTCCCCTGTGATATTGAGCTGGCCGTCTGCCAGGCGCAGCGGCTCGATTCCCACCACAGAGGTAAAGGATTTTGTGTCAGCTCCGAAAATCAAAAGCGCTATATTCTGCAGAAGGTAGCTGACGCCGATAGCCGTAATCAGAACCGCCAGAGGAGAGGCGTCACGCAGGGGCTTATAAGCCACGCGCTCAATCACCACGCCCAG